>JASDTK010000020.1:0-6805 GCA_041891555.1 Oscillospiraceae bacterium | reverse complement strand
AGCAGCTTGCCCCAGTCAATAGACTGTCCGACGGATAGAAGGACATAATCCGCCGCCACGGCGATTGTCTCGTTCTCGACGTACTTCGGAGCGAACTTGCCGTTATCGAACACGGATACGCATTTCTTGAACTCGACCCCCGTCACCTTGCCGTTTTCGACTACGATGCGCTTCGGGCCCCAGCCGTTGTTGATTGTGATGTTCTCGCGCGTTGCCTCCTCGATTTCGTCCGGCAACGCGGGCATTTCGGAGGCACTTTCAAGGCAGTACATGGTGACTGTCTCGGCATTCTCGCGGACTGCCGTGCGAGCTACGTCGATTGCGACGTTTCCACCGCCGATTACGACGACCTTGCCGGAGAGCTTTGTCTCATTTCCGAGATTTACGTTGCGCAGGAAATCCACGCCCGCGATAACGCCCTCGGCATCCTCGCCCTCGATGCCGAGCTTGCGTCCGGCCTGAGCTCCGATTGCGAGATAGAAGCCCTTGTAGCCCTGTTTCCTCAGCTCATCAAGCGTTACGTCCACTCCGACCTCGACCCCGATTTTGAACTCGACGCCCATTTCGCGGAGTATCTCGATTTCCGCATCTATGACATCCTTTTCGAGTCTGAACGAAGGTATTCCGAGCGTCAGCATGCCGCCGAGCTTCTCATGCTTTTCAAAAACCGTAACCGTATAGCCGTCCAGAGCGAGATAATACGCACAGCTAAGTCCCGCGGGACCCGCGCCGACTACGGCTATCTTCTTATCCGAGTAGTCATGGCGCTTTTTCGGAACAAAGCGCACATCAGAGCGAAGTTCCTGGTCGGCTATGAACTTCTTTATTTCGTCTATAGCTATCGGCTGGTCAATCTCGCCGCGCGTACATTCGGACTCGCAGGCGTGCGGGCAGATGCGTCCGCAGACCGCGGGGAACGGGTTTTCCTTTTTGATGAGCTCGAGCGCCTCGGTATATTTGCCCTGCGACGCAAGTCTGATATAGCCCTGTACCGCAATGTGCGCGGGGCAGGTCGTCTTGCAGGGCGCCGTGCCGCTTTCCACCACGTTCTTGCGGTTTATGCGGTAATCCACGTTCCACTTGCTCTCGTCGTCCCATTTGTAGTCGCGGGGAGTCACCGTCGTGGTGATGTCCGTTACGACGGGCTTTTTGGAGCAGAGCTTCTGTCCGAGGCGTATGGCGTTCATCGGACAGTTTTCGGCGCATTGTCCGCAAGCGACGCAGTTTTCCTTATCAACCTTCGCGACATAGTTTGAACGGGACATGTCATTGTTCTTGAACATTGTGCTTGTGCGGAGCGCAAAACAGCCGCAGCCGCAGCAGTTGCAGATAGCGTGAGTCTTTCCTGAACCGTCGGTGTTCGGAATCTGGTGCACAAGGCCGTTCTCCTCGGCTCTTCTGATAATTTCGTCTGCTTCCTGACGTGTTATCTCGCGGCCTCGCCCTGTACGGATATAGTATTCTGCGGCGTGGTCGAGCTGGATGCACATGTCCTCCTTGAGGTGGCCGCAGCCCTCGCCCATAATCTCTCTCGCCGTACGGCATGAGCAGTTGGAAACGGAATACCTGTGGGCGTCGTCGAGATATTTCGACACTTCCTCATAGGAGCAGGCGTGTGAATTGCCGTCTATGGCTCTTTCAATTGGGATAACGCGCATTAGTCCGACGCCGACCGGAAAAAGGCCTGCTGATTTGGACCCGCGAACTCTGCCGTAGGCTTCAAAGGCTTCAGCTATCTGGGGATATTTATAGGGGTTTGTGGGATGGTTCGTCATCATCTCCATAATACCCGGAATCCACGAATCATACCAATACACATCTACGCCGTCGATGGTGTTGACGAAGCATACACCTGCGTCGGAAAGTGCCGCCAGGCAGCGCTTAGTCGTCTCAAGGTCCTTGCCGCTGGCCTTTGCTATCTCCTCCGCCGACTTGCGTACGCGGAAATCCATGCCCATTGCGACCTCAGCCATTTCATCCGTAACAACCGGCTCGAGTATCATGTATTCGGGGTCGTCCCATTTATAGGACGCCGTCATACCTGACTTCTGACCGTTTTTCTTGTTGCCCACCTTGTTTGCAAATTCCAGAACCTTTTGTTTATGTTCCATTCTTCTCTACCTCTCATTACGCGATATAAAACCAATGTTATTTTTGTTAAACGCCGGAATACCACTTAATTTATAATAGCCTCATGCTCAAAGACTAGCATTCTGGTATGTTTACCAAGCCACTGTCTGTGCATATTATCCTGTCTATAAAATAACATGCCCCGTGGGGGGTGTCAATGATTCTCGAATTATCAATACTAATTTCAGTAATATTGCTTGCATTTCTATTTTGCTTTATGGTATAATACCTATGTGGTATGTGGTTGTACCATATACATTTGGAGGTATGGCTGATGGAATTTACAAGACTTAATGCTCCCTCTCTTAAGGAGCTGTTCATCGAGCAGCTGGAGAATATGATTCTATCTGGAAAACTGGTCATCGGCGAAAAGCTCCCCTCCGAAAGAGAGCTTGCCGAGTCTATGCACATAAGCCGGAGCGTTGTGAATTCGGGACTGGCGGAAATTGCGGACAAAGGCTTTCTGGAAATTATCCCGCGCAGTGGTACCTATGTGGCGGATTTTCATAAGAAGGGCAAGCTAGACACCCTTATTTCGATAATGAAATTCAACGGCGGCACTCTGCCGGACGCGGATATTCTCTCGATACTCCAGATACGCAAAGTGCTGACGGCGCTCGCACTCGACCTTGCTATGCCCAGAATCACGGACGACGAGGTCAAGCAGCTTTTCAAGTGCTCCGCACAGCTCGATAAAACTAATGACTCTGAAAAGGCGGCGGAGCTTGTCTTTGAGTTTGACCACCTCCTCTGCGGCTTTTCGGGGAACACTTTGCTGCCGCTCATTTTCTATTCGTTTAAGTCCCCCAACACAACTCTGTTTGAAAGATTTTTCAGACTGCACGGTTTTGATGCCATGCGCAGGCGCACAGACGCTCTCTGTGTCGCTATCCGTGCGAGAGATGTTGTAACTGCGAAGGATGTTATGGCGCGTTCTATCGAAGAAACGATTTCGGGCAGTACCAGAATATTCAGATAGACACATCAAAAATAAGGCCGCCGCTAAGGTTTGACTCCTCAGCGGCGGCCTTTTCATCGTTTTAAGAAAAACAGAGCTTTTTTATTGCACTGCGGAGTATTTTACTGCAGAGAATTATCTCCTCAGTTTCAACGTATTCGTCCGGCTTATGTGCCATTTCAAGGCTGCCCGGACCGAATGATACGCAGTTGAGATTATTAAGCGCCACTGCGGCTACCGCCGTATCCGTGTATCCTGGGAAGAGTTCAAGCTTCGCGTCCCGTCCGCATATTCCACGGTAGGCATCATAAAGCGCCGCGCACAGCTCTGAATCTTTATTTTCGTGAACGCATGGGCGGTTTCCTGTCATCTCCCACGAAAGATCTATTCCTGGAAAATCCGCTTCAACTCGGCTCTTTGCTTTTACCATCAGAGCCTCAATATCCTTATCGCTGTAAGGTGGAACCGTTCGCACGTCCATTGTGAACTCGCAGAGGTCGGGAACCACATAGGGCTGGTAGCCTCCGTTTATCTGACCAAAGGTAACGGTTACTGCGCCCATCTCGGAATGCTCCGGCATTTCCAGAACAAGGCTACGCAAAGTGCTTATAAACTCCGCCGACGCGGCTATCGCGTCTATTCCCTTCCAAGGCGTTGAAGCGTGGGCTGTTATCCCCTGCACATGTACGTGGTACCAGATACGGCCTTTGTGCGAAACTGAGACGGCAAGTGCAGTCGGCTCCAGATCCATAATCAGGCTGTTTTCTGGTATGAGCTTTTCGCGCAGTATCGCTTGAATACCGCTCATCTCCGCCTCTTCGTCAATGGTCGCGATAAACATCACCGAACGCTCGGGTTTTTTCTTTGCTTCCCACAGTTCCTCGAACGCTGTCAGCGCGCAGGCAAGTCCCGACTTCATATCGCAGGCACCGCGCCCATAGATATGCCCGTTTTTCTCCTCTGCCGCGAACGGAGCTGCCGTCCAGCCGTCTCCTACAACGACTGTATCCATGTGGCAAATCATAACCATAGGCGGCTTTTCCGAGCTTCCCCCAATTTTTGCAATAATGTTGAAGCGTCCGGGAAAAACCTCCTGTTTTTTTGCCGGAATGCCAAGCGCTTTCAGGCGTGATAATATGTAAGCTCCGAGCTCGCCCTCCCCCGCGCCGGGGTTGCAGCTCTCTATCGCTACAAGTTTTTTTGTAAGTTCCACAGGGTCCATCATTTTTTGCCTCCCCGAAATTGTCTGCCGAACATTTTAAAGACAGCTTCCGACTGTCGCCGGCCGCTGTCTTTACGGTTTTATCGAGTGCCGTTCAGGGCAAAATCCATCAGATACTTGCCGTAATCCGACATTTGAATCTTTTCCGCGACCGATAGGAGCTTTTCACAGGAGATAAGTCCGGTTTTGTAGGCGACCTCCTCAAGGCATCCGATTTCCTCGCCTGTATTGTTTTTATAATCTCTTATCGCGCAGGCCGCGTCCAGAAGCGAGCTTGAATTGCCCGTGTCAAACCATGTTACATCCTTATCCAGCGTGACGACCTTAAGCTCGCCCATTTCGAGATACGCGCTGTTGACCGAGGTTATCTCAAGCTCTCCCCTTGCGGAGGGCTTAACCTTTTTTGCAATCTCGATAACTCTGTTGTCATAAAAATAGAGCCCCGGAATGATGTAGTTTGATTTGGGCTGCTGCGGCTTTTCTTCGATGCTGATTACCTTGCCGCTTCTGTCGAATTCGACTACGCCGAAGGGTCTGGGGTCGTCCATGTAGCAGCCGAAAACCGTTGCTCCGGCCCTGCTCTGGCTTGCGGTCATAAGCTTTTCGTGCAGGTTTTTTCCGAAAAAGATATTGTCCCCCAGCGCGAGACAGGAGCTGTCATCGCCAATGAAGTCGGCGCCCAGAATAAACGCGTCGGCTATGCCTCTTCTTTCAAACTGTTTGATATAGGTTATCTTCGCTCCGAAGCTGTCACCGTTTCCGAGCAGATGCTCAAACTGCGCCTGATCCTCCGGCGGAACTATTATCAGAATCTCCGTAATCCCCATTTCGAGGAGCAGGGACAGCGGATAATAAATCATCGGTTTATCATAGACAGGCAGAAGCGGCTTGCATACCGAATGTGTAATCGGGTAAAGGCGTGTTCCCTTGCCCGCCGCAAGAATTATTCCTTTCATTTTGACCTCCGAAAAGTGTAAACCACGGAATTTTAGTCTGAGTATACCACAACAACTAAATAGTTCAAGCAAATTGAACTGATTTAACAAATATTTCGGTATACGTTATTGCGATGTGTTGAAGCAAACCGCAAATTTGAGCCGTAACCCGAGCAAAGGATAAGTGCTCGAAAAGCCGGTACCCGCTTATGCGGATACCGGCTGATTGCTTCTTATTTCCCCGCGTTCATTGAAAGATAGGCATTTATAAAACCGTCGAGGTCGCCGTCCATAACGGCGTTTATATTCCCGTTTTCGAAGTTTGTGCGGTGATCCTTGGCAAGTGTATACGGCATGAATACATAGGAACGAATCTGGCTGCCCCACTCAATCTTCATCTGAACACCCTTAATGTCCTCGACCTTTTCAAGGTGCTCGCGCTCCTTGATTTCCGCAAGGCGCGCTCTTAGCATGCTCATCGCATATTCGCGGTTCTGATGCTGGCTCCGCTCCGTCTGGCAGGAAACGACGACGCCCGAAGGAATATGCGTGATGCGTATTGCGCTCTCCGTTTTGTTGATGTGCTGACCGCCCGCACCGGAGCTTCTGTAGGTATCCACCTTGAGGTCTTCGGAACGAATTTCAATATCCGCTTCGTCGGTTATCGCGGGCATGACCTCAATAGCGGCAAAGCTCGTGTGACGGCGGCCCGACGCGTCAAAGGGCGAAATTCGCACAAGACGGTGGATGCCGTTTTCGCTTTTGAGATAGCCGTAAGCGTTTTCACCCTCAATCGAGATAACCGCGCTCTTGATACCCGCTTCGTCTCCGTCCAGATAGTCCAGTGTCTTGCAGGTGAAGCCGTGCCTGTCCGCCCAGTGCTGATACATACGGAAGAGCATCTGCGTCCAGTCCTGAGCCTCTGTTCCACCCGCTCCCGCGTGGAAGGATAAAATGGCGCCTAATGAATCATATTCTCCGGAAAGGAGCGTCGTAAGGCGTTCGTCCTGGAGCTTCTTTTCAAAATCGGCATAGCCCCGAACAAGCTCGTCCAGCATCGATTCGTCGTTTTCTTCAATTGCCATTTCGCAGATCGTATAGAGGTCGTCAAAGGCGTCCTGCATTTTTTTAAAGCCCTCGACCTTAGCTTTCAGCTGCTTGGTCCTTTTTAAAACCTTCTGCGAGTTTTCGAGGTCTTCCCAAAAGCCTGCAGCTTCAGCCTGTCTTTCAAGCTCAGCAATTTCTCTTCGCGCATCCTCAAGCTTGAGGGCAACGCCGAGGTCGTCAAGCGTAGGCTTAATATTGTTAAGTTTGACTTTGTATTCTTCGAATTCAAGCATAAATATTTTTCATTCCCCTTGTAATGTGTCTTTTATAGTATAAACAAAAATTACCGCCTTGTAAATAGTGTCCGTCCAACAAAGCGTTTTCGACCTTCATTCACGGCTGATATTTGGTATTATTTAGGTGACATGTGAAAAATGGTGAAATAAATTCAAAAAGTTTGTGTTTGGACTTTTAATTGGTTTTCGGATTTGCTATAATGACATTGATAAGTAG
>JASDTK010000019.1:0-6825 GCA_041891555.1 Oscillospiraceae bacterium | reverse complement strand
GGCATACACCCGCCGCATGCTGCCGTTTTTCAGAGGAACGACAAACGGTTTGGGCGGCTCATCGGGATTTGCCTCCGCCGCGTGATAGGCTTCGCCCTGTTCTCCGTTTAGCAGGAAGGTCACGGCTTCCGGAAAGCTCATATTGTAAAACCGCCTGATAAAATCCACGGCCAGTCCGCCCTCGCCGGTGGCGTGATCGAACCACTGGTTGCCGCGAATCGTGATGCTGTGATCGGATTCCAGCCGCTTGTCATGGCCTGACGGCAGAAGCTTTTCTCCCCGCCGGCGCAGCAACTCCGCCAGATCGACGGAATTGGCGCGGCGCTTTTGCTCATCGGTGAAATGAATATACTGTGCGATGGTGCTCGCCTCCTGTCTTTAATATGGAATGATGTAGTCCTGTTGCTGCTCCTGATCGTCCGCTTTGTGACCCTGGGCAATCTTCTTTTCCTTCATCCTGCGGCGGAGCTTTTTGTCGATGCTGTACCCGACGCCGCCCGGCTGCGGCGGCGTGTTGTTTTGAAACACCCGACTCATGTGATGCAGCAGCCGGGTGGCGGAGAGAAAGACGGAAGGGTTCTGCACCGCCCCCGCCCAATGCTCTGTGTAAAACTGCGCATGGGTATTGCCCTGCTGCGCCGAACGGGTGAACCAGTCCAGCGCGGCGGCCTTGTCCTGCGGGATATCTTCGCCGGCGAGGTACAGCTTGCCCAGCGCATACATGGCGCAGGAGTTTCCGCCGTTGGCAGCTTCTGTGAAATAGTGAACCGCCGCGGACACATCCTTCTGCACGATACCGCCTTGAAGGAGCAGTTTACCAAAAGCGTAAGCTGCGTCGGGGTCGCCCTCATCCGCGAGGCGAAGCAGCATCGCCGCCGCGTCACGAACGGTATCCCGCGTTGCGTCGGGCGCATGGATAATTTTCACCAGTTTTCGCACGTCCTCCGGGACGCGCTGTTCCTCTGTTGGTGTTTCCTCAAAGGTGAACGCATGGTTGAGGAGTTTCGCGGCCTCCGTGACGACCATGTTGCGGATGGGTTTGAACTCCTTTTGCTGGGAGAGGGGCGGCAGCTCCAGCATCTCGTCCTGATAGGTGCTGACGATATCCGTGCGGATGTCAAACCAAAGGCGGTATGCCTCCGCCACGCGCGCATCCCGCGCCAGCTCGTCCACGATCTCATCCACAAGGGCTTTGACCGGGGCTTGTAGATAGCCATATTGCAGCTTGCCCTTCTGCGCCGCCAGTTTTGTGACGAGCTGCGCCGTCAGCTTTTCAACGCGCTCGTTTCGCACCGTGCCACCGGCCATCTGCGTGATCAGCCCCTGATACTGCTTTCGCGCGTCCGCTTTGAGCGCGTCCCGGCGCTGGGTATCGGCGGCGTACAGTTCCCTGAGCTGCTCCGGGAAGATGCTTTGCGCCAGCGCGGACTTGATCTGCGCGATGCCCTGCTTGGTGAGGAAGCCCTCAGTCGGATCGGTGGAATAAATAATCATGTGAATGTGCGGGTGATGGCTCTTATCGTGGAAGGCCGCATACCAGCGAAGGTTCTCCGGCTTGATTTTATAGCCCTTCGCCAGTGCGGCGGCACAGGAGCAGAGCATGGCGCGCCAGCTTTCCGGTGACTCGAAGCCCATGGCGTGGGCGTCCTCCCGCCGCAGGGAAATGACCGGCGTCCACACAACGCCGGGGTGCGCCGCGATCTCCTTTTGCACCTGCGAGATTACAAGTTTTTTCCCGGTGCCGTCGAAAAGGCCGTGGGTATCCAGCTTGGAAACGCCGGGGCGGGTACCGATGTAGTCCACATAGTTTTCCCGCTTGCCGATCTGATCGAGGTTCTGCTCCAGTGCGGTCTGGATGAAATCCGAAGCGTTCTCCCGCGTGGGCCGTGCAAGGTAGTCCTCGTACTCGAATCGCTTTTTCGCCGAAGGAAAATCTCTGACGAGCTGGCGGATCATCTGTTCCTGCTTTTCTGTCGCCGGTTTGAACCTGTCTGCGTCGGCCACCGGCGCGACGCCCTCGCGGGTTGCGATGTAGCGGACGAGATACGACAGGTGCGCCGCGCTGCTGTGTCCGCTTTTGAAATGCGGCGAAATGAAAATAATGCGCGGCATTCTTACTCATCCTCTCCGGTGAAGATATCCAGACTGTATTCCAGCGGCAGCGGGTCTTCGTAGATCTTTTCATAGGTGAGCTTGTCGCCGATCCGCTTGACCTCGCCCACCGCCTTGCCGTGGACGTGTTGGAGCTGCCCCGCGCTGACCCGGAACATTCCGGCGATGATGTTCCACGTTTTCGCTTCCTCCACCGAGAGCCGAAAGAGATTGCGGTTCACATGCGCAGCGAAGCTGTCCAGTATGCCGTGGAGCACCTGCGACAAGACCGGCGCGAGATATTCCGACGCATCCTTTGCGCCGAGGTACCCAGCATAGAACCGCACGGCGTTTTCCACAAACTCCGACTGGCTTTTGCAGTTGTCCTGCTGGTAGAGCTGCTCAATTTTTCCCTTGCATTCCGGCGAAAGCCAGAATGCGTGCTTTTTCTTTTTCTGTTCTTCCATATGATCTCCTTTCCTGCTGATCCCGCCTACGGAACGGTCAAACGCCTTGCGGTTACGGCATTTTTCCTTCGACCGACCCCGGAACCGGCTCTGTGATTGGCAAACCAACCCCGCTTCTTTAAATCCCCGACCCGCTCTGCGGGGCGGTGTTTTCCGCATCGGAGGGCGCTTGCGACCCCAGCGCTTTATCCTGTACTAAAATCGTGAGCGTCAAGCCGCCTCCAAAGCTCCCACACAAAGCCCCGACAGGGCGGTCAAGCCCTGCCGGGGTACACGGATGCCACCCTGCGCCGAAATCCGGCACACAGGCCGAACACGGGGGCAACGGCTGGCTACATGGTCGGTTCCATCGTCGGCGCGGTATCCTCCGCCATGCGCTGGGCGGCATAGCCCGTCAGTGTCATGCCGGTCTGCTGTTGGCAGTATTCGTTCATCTTACGCAGCAGCACTTCCTTCTCGGCGGCGTTGAGCGTATAGCTCATTTCCTCGCTCTGACCGTCGCCCTTCCAGAGAATGATGGTCAACTCGTCGCAGACCTGCCTGGACCCCATATCGTAGTCGGCGTAGAGGTTGATATAGTCGTCATTTTTATCGGTGCAAACATCGGTGCCGAAGACGGCGTCCACGTCGAAGGTCGTGTCAATATAGAAATTGAGCTTGTCATCCATCTCCGTGATCTCATCGGAGAAGGAAAAGTTCCGGGAGCTGAGATGACCGGCGGAGGTGATTTCCTTACCGTCCAGATGGTCGAGCAGGCACCTCAATTGCTGATCGCCGAAAAGCATTCGCTTGCGGGTAGCGTGGTAGGCCGCTGTGGACACATCGCCAAGAGCGTAGGTTTGCCAGCCATCCATAATGTTGACGCCGGAAAACTCCCGCTTGTCGAAGTCGATATCGAACGCGCCGGTGACCTTGCCGGTGTTCTCCATGCGGATGCCTGCCAGCTCGTCAAAGCGTTCCGCGGAAATCTCTGCCGGATGCAGAAACATTTTCTCGAATCCGGAGGGTCTTGCCGCGGCCTCCGCAGTCAAATAGGAACGTACCTTTTTCGCCGCATCCAAGAGTTCGAGACCGTCGTCTACGGAAAAATATCTGCTCTGTCCATCCTCGGTCACATGAAACGCGCAGACGCGGCGCGCTTCTTCCGCCCGGCGCTCGGCGGCGAGACGCTCGCCCTCCATGCGTTCGTTGATTGCGGTGCGCTCCTGCGCGGGAACATACTGGCGGTACAGCTCATCGAAGCGCGCCTGCATGACCGTCTGCGTATCCGTGCCGCTTTCCTTCAGCACACGCTCCAGCGCAGACAATTTGCGTCTGTCCATCCACAGCTCGATAGAAACATCATCCGCCATGTCTATCGTCCTCCTTCACCGGCAGAGAAATTGCCGTCTCCGTTTTCTTTACAGGTGCGGGCTTCGCGCGCGGCTGCTTTGCGGGGCGCTTTGCCGCAGGGGTAGACTTGCTGTCCACATATTCCCGCAGGGCATCCGGCACCGCCTTTTCATACAGCTCCGCCAGCGCCTGCTCCATACGCTTCTGCGCCGAGGTGTTTTCCTTCTGCAGCGAAAAATCCAGCGCCTTCAATTTTTCCTCGTCGAAAGAAATCTCAATTGTGACCTGACTCATCTTGCCGCCCCCTTAAAAAGTTGTGAACCGCATATACGGTTGCGCGTTGGGTTCGTAATCCGCAAACTGCTCCGGCTGGGCAAAGCGCTCCTTGTAGTCTGCGATCTGCCGGTCAGTGAGCGACGTGAAGTCGCCCTCGCCGTCATCGCCGACAACAAAAAACGGCCCGCAGATGATGTCATCCGCCAGCCGTCTGTTCATCTCCATGCCGTTGAGCTTGCCTTCTTCATTGCAGACCAGAATGGAGCCGTCCTCCATGTACACGCATTCGATCATCCCGTCCACCTCGGCCTGCAGGCTTTTCAGGTCTGCACCGATCTCTTTTTCCTCGGCGGGCTTGCCGGGTTCCACACGCAGGATGCGCAGAGTTTTGTTTTCGCTCATGATATTACCTCCGATTCTGTAATGTAGTTGATGTACGGGACCTCCAACCATGCCGTCCAGCTTCGTTCCGAGAGCTTGGTTTTCACCACGCCGTACCTGGTGCCCATGGCTTCGATGACCTCGCCGTTTCCGATGTACACGCCGATATGTCCGCTGTGCCAGACGGCGAGACCCGGCGTATCCGGCATGGAGGACATATCTCCCTTGACGTTGGCGTTGGCGTACATCTGGTCAGCACCCACATCGGGCATTCCGTTGATGCCGTAGCCGATGCTCATATCGCTGATGTCCAGCCAGCCGTAGCCTTTGATGAGTCCCACGCAGTCGGTGGTACGTCTGCCCAGCCAGTTTTCCCGGATGAAGTCCTCGTAGCTGCCAACGCCGTCCGGGTACTGCGCCAGCTTGGAGGCGAACAGTGAATCCGTGAGGACGGAGCCGTAGGTTCCCCACACATAGCCCCAGCCGTTTTTCCATGCGTTTTCCGCGTAGGTCACGAGGTCGAGATTGTTTTTTGTGGCGGGGTCGGTGAAGGCGGAGCTGTCCAGTTCAATGCTCACGCCGTCGCCGCGGGCGTACTCGCCGGAGAAGGTGTCGCCGCCGCTGTGGGTTCGGGCGTAGACCTCATCCGCATTTTTTCGGACAGCGTCGGTAATCTCCACGCCCATGACGGATTGAATGTTGGCGTAAACCGTTTCCAGCGAGACCGGCACGGCGACAGTGTAGATATCACCGCTTTCGGGATCGGTGCGCTGTTCGTAGATGACAAAGCAGTCCACGAAGTTCCCGATGCCAACGGCGGTGGGGTTTTCAGCGCCGAAATACAGAGAATAAAAAATGGCCTTGACCCGTTGGGAGTCAAGACCGCTGCCGTTTTCTGACATGGCGTTTACCCTGGTGACCTCACCGTCTACAATGGCGAGGCTGTTTTGCATATCTGTGATGTGCTGCCGGTATGCCTCCGGCACAGTGCCTGCGATCATGCCGCCGTAGTAACTGAGATCAAGCGCCGCCGCGTTGTGGTCAGCGCCGCCCGACATAAAACTGCACACGATGACCAGCAGCAGAATGAGCGGCGAGAGCACGGCGGCGATGATCCAGCCAACCGTTTTGCGGAGCTTATCGTTTGTGAGAACGCTCGCGGCAATCTTGACCGCCGCAGCTGCGGAAATAGACAAGGGCGAAGCCCCCTTTCATAATTAATGGGTGTCTGATATTTTGAGATTGAATGGTAACCTGAAATAGAGCCTAACATTTTTATGGAAAGCATACTTGACATTTTTAGCGCTCTATGATATTGTGCTTATGGAAAGTTAACTTTACACACAAGGAGAATGCCTATGAAAAATCGATTGGAGGAAATAAGAAAGCAACGCGGAATCAAGCAAGAAGATTTGGCGGCAGCATTGGAAGTATCGCGGCAGACAATTGGTTCGTTGGAGAACGGTCGCTATAATCCGTCTATCCAGCTGGCTTTCAAGATTTCCCGCTATTTTGGAATGAGTATTGAAGAAGTTTTTATTTATGAGGAGGAGTCAAAATGAAAAAGGGAGCCATGTTTACATTGACTGTGATCGGCTTTGTGTTGATTGTCGTTGGCCTGTGCTATTTGAAGTCCACATCTGACCTGGAGGGGATCATGATTGCCTTGCCTTATATTTGTATCGGTGTCGGCTGTGGTGCGTTTGGTCATGGTATGGGAGAGATGATAAGCAAGCAGACGATGAAAAGCGCACCGGATATTGCAAAGCAGATTGAAATAGAAAAGCATGATGAGCGAAATATTGAAATTGCCAACCGCGCTAAGGGCAAGGCTTACGATGCCATGATCTATATCTTTGGCGCATTGCTTGTTTCGTTCGGCCTTATGGGCCTTGCTGTATACGCTATTTTGATGCTCGTTTTTGCCTACCTACTTGTAGTTGGTATTTCCATCTATTACCGCTGCAAGTATGATAAAGAAATGTAAGCGCCCGTTTCGCGAGCAGTTTACATTTTGAGTGCCGGACTGATTCCTCAGTCCGGCACTTTTCTTATCTACCGCCCGCCTTTCCGAACAGCTTTTCCTTATACGCCGGGGCATGGACCACGAGATTGTGTCGCTCGTTGCCGCATTTGTAGAGGCATACGCCGCGCTGAGGGAAGCGAATCAGGTTGTACTCGGATTCCTCCAGCTGGAGCGTGTCCATGTAAAACTTCTTGTCAATGTTGCCGGCGTTGAACAGGAAGGCGTGGGTGGGGATGCTGAACAGGGGCTTTG
>JASDTK010000018.1:6659-6899 GCA_041891555.1 Oscillospiraceae bacterium | reverse complement strand
GTTCCATGCTGTGAACATGCATCTGAGTCGTGCGGTTTACCGCCGCCGCCTGATCAATGACCGCAAAAACGGCCTTTTCCAGCTCGCCGCCCTGTGAATAGTCCGCTTTCAGAACATAATCGACGCGCCCCTGCAAAAGCAGGTTGTTCACGGCTTCTTTATTGTCCTGATACACCGCAATCGAGTGCCCACCGTTCGAGCGTACAAGCTTCATGCAGGGCACGTCCGTGAGTCCGTCGC
>JASDTK010000018.1:0-6649 GCA_041891555.1 Oscillospiraceae bacterium | reverse complement strand
TAGACCATGTTTCGGAATGGCACGCGGCGCTTGTCCTCCTCCATAAATTCGTTCAGCCCGTCGTTTTCCGTCACATCGAAAACGCCTTTGTTGATGCGGAAGAGAAACTGGGTTTTACTCGTATAGTTCACGGCCATTGCCGGCCAACAGGGCTCGCCGTTCTCATCGTAGCAGTATTCGGCGGCGTATATCTGTTCAAAGTTTTGGGCAATCCTTGTACCTTCGATTATCTCCTTTAGACCCGACGATATTATGTAGTGCTCGGCCTTCATCCCGCGTTCTTCTGCGTAGATATTTACACGTCCGAACCAAGATTCGACGCCTTCAAACAGGTCAACGTCTCTCCCCAGAGCGCGCAGAGTATCCCGCGTGAAGAGAAATTTCCCCTTTGCCTTCTTGAACATGACATACATGTAGGCAAGTATCTGATCCATGCGGTTTTCACGCATAGTTTTTTCGCACTCTGCCCAGAATTCATCCTTCGTCATCCTGATGTTCGGGATAAATGCATATTCCTGCATATTATTCGGCGAAAGCGTTTTATCGAAGTCATACATCAGGGCAAAAATGGGTTTTTCGGACATGGAAAGTCCCCCCTATGATATATTCCGGGCTAATCTCAAAGCCTGCCGTCCCTTGCGGCAAGCACGAAGTCCAGCGGATGCTGAGTAATTATTGCGGTTTCCTCCGGCGTTTTGCCCTCTTTGAGATAGCGTCTTGCAATGACCGCCATCGACTCCCCTATTTCGATTATGTGTCCGTCAGGATCAAAGATGCGCACAACGCGCTGCTGCCAGTCGTGCTTTTTCGGGGGATGCAGGTGCTTTATTTCGGGGAATTCTTTAAGTCTTTCTATAAAAGCCTCGTAATCTTCAACCTCGAAATAGAGCTCCATGTCGTAGTTATATTCGTAGCTTGGCTCCTCCGGCAAGTCGGCAAGCCACTTGAAATTCTGCTGCAGTGAGAAGCCGCCGCTCAGAGTAACATTCCAGCCGAGATCAAGCACGACCTCCTGCCCGAACAGCTCTTTATAGAATTTTTTGGAGGCCTCGATATCCTTTACCGCCAGAAGCGGAAGCTTATATTCAATCTTCATGTTTTCGCCTTCTCAGTAACAGCATTTTCAATAATTATATACTAATCCCGCATATTTTCAATAACAAAAAAATGACGCGGGAAGCCCTGTGTCCCCGCGTCATTGACCTTATTTTTCAAAGCTCTCGTCCATACACCTCGGTGTAAGTCAGCCTTCCGTTTATGCGCTCCGATTTCATGAGCGAAACCCGTGAAACAGTCATCGCTTTGCGCTCGACGTTCAGGCTGACTGGCCCTTCGGCTGAGACCTGCCTTGCAATTGTTATGTGCGGCTTGAAAGCTCGCTCCTCGATTTCAAAACCGCTTTTACGCAGCTCGCCCTGAATATCTTCGGCCAGAGCCTTTAGCTTCTGATTTTTCTCAATACCGACCCAGTAGAGCTCTCCAAAGTGTCCCGCCCCTGAAATTGCCATCTCAAACGCGGGTACTGCGCAGTGGTCGATGACCTCGCTGATGGTTTTTACGTCCACGGATTCGCCTATAAACGCCAGCGTAAGGTGCAAATTTTCCGGTTTTGTATAGTTGCACGACTTTGCCTGTGCTCTCAATTCCTCAATCGCCGCAAGCAGGGCAAACTTCACTTCCTTTGAAAAATGCACCGCTATAAAAAGCCGCATAAACTTCCTTTCTCCGAAGAGTCGGGAGAAGTGAGCGCTAAGCCGTAACCTCCGTTATCCTTTTCTTCGGTTTTATGTGTATTAGCTTATCAATGTAATATGCAAAGACCGCGAAAGCAGCCATTATGCTGAGATTCTCGTAAATAATTGTAAGCACGTTTTCACTTCCGTGACCGCCGCCTCCGTTCATTTTTCCGCTGTCTGAGCCGTTATGCTGCTGGTTTCCGTTTCCCTGACCGAAAGCGGCAGGCACATTTTCTCCGCTGATTTCTCCTCTCTCTGAATACCCCGAAGCAATAGTCGTGACTTTGCTGAAGTAGCCGGTCGAAACAATATTGTATGAGCCAAGAGAGAATACGGCTATCGCAAAGGCAGCCGCGATAGCGCTGAGTACGCGCTTCTTCGGAAGCTTAAGGAGCTTTTTAACTATCGCTACCACTCTGTTCCACGAAAGCCCGAGGTGTATACCGATGAGCATAAGGGCGATATAAGAAATTGCCTTGTGCAGGCCGGAAACATTTAGATGAACACTCAATATGTCGGCAAAAACCACTTTTGACATCAGTATGCCTGTAATAATGATAACTGCTATGGCGGTCAGCAGCAGAACGTCAACAATATATGCGGCTCTCGTTCTGGCGGGCAGTGTTTTATTGAATATCTTTTTTGTTACTACCTTAAGCCACTCCTTATTCAGGACCATATGTATGATGATGAAGGCTCCTATGGCTAGACCCGCAACTTCATGAAATGTTATTCCACCCAGAGCATTCTTATCAAATAGTATTGCGAAAATAAGCGCCATTAGTATATCCAGCGCAAGCTTAACCTTGTTTTTATCTTTTATCTCCATTATACCCTATCCTTTCAGCTTTGCAAACCCAAAACACTTACACCTTGAAGTGTTCGAATTCTTCATTTTAAGTAATTAGTTTTGTTTGCTTTATGCTAACATTGTTACCTAAAGCTGACTTAAAAACGGATATTGCTTTAAATCCAGTATATTGAGTAGTAAAATTAGGGTATAGAATGGCAATCGGGTTCAAGAAATCTTGAGTTTCATAAGTTATGCTGAATTAGGTGGTGATGATATTGGAGCAAAACGAGGTCATACTGGCAGTCAGACGAATGCAGAATTTTATAGACACGCATCTTGCAGAGCCTATAACCCTTACACAGCTTTCGAGAGCAGCGGGCTATTCCCCGTGGCACAGTGAGCGGCTGTTCAAGGAGTATATCGGCAAGGCACCCTTCGATTATATCCGTTCTCTGCGTCTGACAAAGGCCGCTCTGGTGCTGAGGGACAGCAAAGCTAAGGTCATCGATGTAGCGTTCGATTTTGTTTTCGACTCTCACGAGGGTTTTACAAAGGCTTTTTCAAAGGAATTCGGGCTGCCGCCTAAAAACTATGCTATGACTTCTCCGCCGATACAGCTTTTTATGCCATATCCCGCCAATGATTATCGCCATACGAAATTCAAGGGAGAAAAAACTATGCAGGAAAGCAAGAAGATTTCGCCAGTATTCGTCCAGGTTGTCGAGCGTCCCGCGAGAAAAGCGCTGGTCAGGCGCGGTGTCAACGCCGCTGACTACTTCACTTACTGCGAAGAGGTCGGCTGTGAGATATGGGGTCTGCTTACAAGTGTCAAGGAAGCACTGTATGAACCGATCGGCATGTGGCTACCTGCCGGCATGAGAAAGGGAGCGTCGGAATACATTCAGGGCGTTGAACTGCCGCTGGACTATTGTAAGCCCGTTCCCGAGGGCTATGAGCTAACCGAGTTCCCACCCTGCAAAATAATGGTGTTTCAGGGACCGCCTTACAACGACGACGACTTTGAAGAGGCCATAAACGAGCTATGGGAATTCATCAGCACCTTTGACCCCAAGCTCTACGGTTATGAGTGGGCGGTATCCGACGGGCCGAGATTCCAGCTTGCGCCGATGGGCTACCGCGGCTACATCGAGGCGAGACCTGTCAGGCCACTGAATAAGTAAACAGATCAAGGGGACAGATAGCGAATGCTTCTGTCCCCTCATTTTTCAAGGATTCACATCCACCTTAATATATGGTAATATATTGGTGTTATTTTTATCCGAAGGGAGCCTTGCCTGTGCCAAACTACAAAGAAGTCAACTGTTCTACGGCCTGCAACAGAGTTAAAGGTCCCTTCCCCTATAATTGGGACATGAATATTTATCGCGGCTGCGAGCACGGCTGCGTATACTGCTTTGCGATGTATTCACACGAGTTTCTCGGCTCGGAGCAATATTTTGACGATATTTTCATCAAGATAAATATCGTTGAACGCCTTGAAAAGCTGCTTTCCTCACCTTCATGGAAGCGCGAGGTCATTAACATCGGCGGCGTCACGGACAGCTATCAGCCGATTGAGGAAAAGTACCGGCTCATGCCGGATATTCTGAGGCTGTTTATAAAACATAAAAATCCCTGCATCATCTCGACAAAGTCCGACCTCATTCTGCGCGACTATGAGCTTATCGCGGAGCTTGCCTCCATAACCTATGTCAATGTCGCCGCAACGATAACCTGCATGGACGAGACTATTCGTAAAAAAATCGAACCGGGCAGCGTTTCTTCCGAAAGACGTTTCGGTATGCTTAAGGAATTTTCGAAAACCGACGCCTGCATAGGGCTTCACGCAATGCCTCTTATCCCCTATCTTACAGATACGCGAGAAAACCTCGAGGTTCTTTTTTCACGCGGAAAAAGCTGCGGCGCCAAATGCGCTATTCCGGATGCATTGAACCTTCGCGGCAGGACAAAACAGGCTTTTTTCGACTTCCTGCATAGGGAATATCCAGAGTTATGTAAACCTTTTGCAGAGCTTTACAAATCTGGAAAGCTGGACAGAGCGTATCGGTATAAGCTCTACTCCAAAGTAAACGAGCTCCGTACAAAATATGGACTTTCGCTGGACTATCGCTCACTTATGAACGAAAAGCTCAAACAAGCCGAGGGCGTACAGCTTTCTCTATTCGACTGAGCTCTCTTATTCGGGCAGAGAATGCGAGGAAAGCATTTTAGTTACGCGCTAAACTCTGATTATAGAAGGTGATGAAATGGATTGGCTTGAAAGACTGAATGAAGCGGTAAACTACATTGAAAGCACCCTAGACGATGAGTTTGACCTTGAACGCGCGGCACGCATCGCCTGCTGCTCAGCATTTCACTTCCAGCGTATGTTTTCCTATATCGCAGGTATTCCGCTGGGTGAGTACATACGCAGGAGAAAAATGACCGAGGCAGCGTTCGGCCTGCAAAAGAACGGACTAAAAGTAATTGACGCCGCTCTGAAATACGGCTATGACTCTCCGACTGCTTTCAATCGCGCTTTTAAAAGCGTACATGGTGTTTCCCCCGCCGCTGCCCGCTCTGAAGGAGTTTCACTCAAGGCATATCCTCGCATCAGCTTCAAAATTTCAATCAGAGGAGATGCCGAAATGAATTACAAAATCGAAACTAAAGAGGCGTTCAGGATCGTCGGGGCAAAAAGGCATTACAAAATGGACGTGGAGGATAACTTTGCTGAGGTACCGCTTTTCTGGCAGGAGATGCATCAGGCGGGTATAGTACCCAGACTCTGCGAGCTGATGAATCATCCGCCTTACGGAATTCTGGGGGTCTGCGCCTGCATGGACGGAAAGGACTTCGACTATTACATCTCCGTTGCGTCCGACAAGCCTCTGCCGGAGGATATGTCTGAATATGTTGTGCCTGCCACGACCTGGGCAATCTTTGAATGCGTCGGCGCGATGCCTAAGGCAATACAGGAGCTTCAGGCAAGGATAGTGTCCGAGTGGCTACCCGTGTCCGGCTATGAATACGCCGACGCGCCTGATATTGAGGTCTATTCGGAGGGAGACATGAATTCTTCTGACTATAGAAGCGAGGTCTGGCTGCCCGTAACCAAAAAAAAGTAACGAAAAAGCGCGCTGAATAATCGGCGCGCTTTTGCGTTACTATCGGAGCCAGGGTACGTCTGGATTTTCCTTTGGTTCCGGTCGTTTTCTCGGAGGATCTCCGGGAACCGGCATTCCGTGTATTTCCGAGTATGATTCCGCGTCATCCTCCGATAAGGGAGGCGTCGGCGTCAGCCCTGTCATCTCCGTCGTGGACATAACCGAATTAGTGTCATAGAAATTCTCATAAATCCTATCGTCTATAGGTCTGCGTTTTTTGTCAGCATCCATTGACTGCCACCTTCTTCTTTCAAAGTAGCAGTAGTATTCCTCAAAAACCGCTATTTTATCAGCGAAAACGCCGGGCACGTTCACCTTCCTCTGTGCTTTTCCTTTTGTTTCCGTTGCCGCAGTTCAAATTTTAGCTGCTTCTCCTCTTCCCTGCGCTGTTTTGAATTTTCCTTTTTAGCCAGCTTTCCCGATTCCTGCTGCAGCTTCAGCGCCTGCTGCGATTTTGTTCCGACTCCGCGCGTATCGAGCTGCCTGCTTATTTCGCGCCGCATCCGCTTTGGGTTAATCTTTGTCTCGCTCTTCTCCTCCGCCTTAACTGGCGGGCTGAAAGAAAGTCCGTTATAATTATTCAGGAAAAACCCATAGACCTCTCCGTCCTTCGGTTCAGCGCCGAAAGTGACCCTGCAGACCTCCAGCCCACTCTCCGAAAATCGCTCGATTATACCTACCCAAAACGGGTCGTCAAAAAACACCGTCAGTCTGCTTTCATTTTTTTGCACAACAAATTCCCCCTTGTTTTTCAGCGGAGAACGGACAACCAAGGAGGCAGGTTACTGACAGACGGGCTCTGTGTCCGGACTACCAACCGGACAGTGTTTTTATCCCCGCTATATTTAATTCATAAATATAATACCTCAAATTGCAATTAAAATCAATGTCCGGTATTCTGTATTTCTTCCCTTACCTTCTTCGTCAGCTTTGAGAACACGAGCGAATATGAC
>JASDTK010000017.1:589-6901 GCA_041891555.1 Oscillospiraceae bacterium | reverse complement strand
GTTTCCTCGACTGCCGCGTCAATATCCCCAAACTTTCCGAAGGGCTTCCCCTTCAAGGATGCTTTGACAGCCTCAACGATATCGCCGTAACTGCCCGTTCCAAGCATTGCGTCAAGCTCCGGCAGCTCCTTTAAAATCTCGTCCTTATAGCGCTGAACAAGACAGCCCGCGGCGACGATGCTCTTTATCTTTCCCGCTTTTTTAAGCTCGCCCATCTCGATAATCGTATCAATGGCCTCGCTCTTGGCGGACTCAATAAAACCGCAGGTATTTATCACAACGGTATCGGCATCCTCAGGCTCGGGTACGAGCTCCATTCCCGACTCTCTCATCAGATACAGCATCTGTTCGCTGTTCACCAAATTTTTAGGACAGCCCAGCGAAATCAGAGCCACCTTGATTTTTGACATAAAACCCTCCCGTGCGCGACTAATCCCCAAAAAAGCGGAGTCATATGATTAATCCATATCTCCGGCGGTGTATTTATTCACCGCCGCTTTTATCTCGTCCCATGAGAAGCCTCTGCGAAACAGCGCATCCGTCGCTTTTTTAAGCTCTGCCCTGTCGGTCTGAGAACCTTTTAGTCTGCGGCAAAGCAGCTCGTAGACCTTATCGTCTGTTTCTGGCATCTCTTCAAGCGCTTCATCCCAAAGATTCTTCGGAACTCCGTGCCTGTAAAGTTCACTTTTAATCTTCTGTGCGCCATATCCCTTTGCCGCGCAATGTCGCACTATCATTCCGGCATACTGCGCGTCATCAAGGTAGTGCAAGCGGCACAGCCACTCCACGCACTCCTCCGCGTTCTCGGATGCTTCGCCCTTCTCAACGAGCTTATCGAAAAGCTCCTTTTTGGACAGGGGCCTTGCTCCGATAATTCGCAGAGCCCGCTCCTTGCACTTGGAAAGCTCCGCAGCCGAGCGAAGAGCCGAAAACTCCTTTGAGGAAAGCTCCCGCCCTTTAAAGAGCGACAAATCCGCCACCGTATCAAGCGGCAGCTTCAGCTCCGACCCGTCTGAAAAGCCGACAGTAAACCGTCCCTGTAAAGTCTCTCTCAGCTCCGTAACAGTAATATTTTCAGGTATTTCGGTATTCATCAGCCCTCAAAATCGTCCGCCGAAACATCGACCGCACGACCCGCGGCCTTTGCCGCCTGCTTTGCCTGCGGACTCATAAGCTGCACGGCGTTGTCGCGTATTTTTTGCTCCAGCTCATCGCATACTTCCGGATTTTCCTTGAGATAATCCCTGAGCGCGTCGCGGCCCTGAAGTCTCGTATCGCCGACGGTATACCAGGCTCCGCCCTTGTCTATAAGCTCCAGCTTAACACCGAAATCAATAATCTCGCCGATCTTTGAAATTCCTTCGCCGTAAATTATGTCGAACTCCGCCTCTTTGAATGGCGGCGCGACCTTGTTTTTAATGACCTTGGCCTTTGTACGATTACCGTAAGACTCAGTTCCGTTTTTCAGAGTCTCGGTACGGCGCACATCTATTCGCACGCTCGAGAAATACTTCAGCGCGCGTCCGCCGGGAGTAGTCTCCGGGTTTCCGTACATGACGCCGATTTTTTCACGAAGCTGATTTATGAAAACAACTATCGTCCTTGTCTTTGAAATTGTACCCGCCAGCTTGCGGAGCGCCTGCGACATCAGACGTGCGACAACGCCGACGCTGGAGTCACCCATTTCACCCTCAAGCTCGCTGCGCGGCAAAAGCGCCGCTACGCTGTCTACAACAACAACGTCCAGAGCGCCCGAGCGCACCAGAGCCTCAACTATCTCAAGCGCCTGTTCGCCTGTGTCCGGCTGTGAAATCAGAAGGCTGTCGATGTCAACACCCAGCGCCCTCGCGTAAGCGGGCTCGAGCGCGTGCTCAACGTCGATGAAAGCGACCTCGCCTCCCTGCTTCTGCGCACTTGCCAGTATGTGCAGTGCAAGTGTGGTCTTGCCGGAGGATTCGGGTCCAAATATCTCAACTATGCGGCCTCTCGGCACGCCCCCTATGCCGAGCGCAAGGTCGAGCGATAAAGAGCCCGTGGAAATTGCTTCCACATTGACGGGAATATCGTCGCCGAGACGCATGATCGCACCTTTGCCGTAATTTTTTTCAATCTGTGCGAGAGCCGCTTCCAACGCCTTTTTCTTGTCGTCCGCCTGGCCAACCTGAGTAATCGCAATTTTTTTCTTTTCTGCCATACTGTTTACACCTCATCAATCATAATCGCCGCTTTATCAATAAAATTAAACGTTTCCGAACACAACTCTGTCAATTTTCTGCGTGTCCTTTACACAGCCGATATTGTTCATTCCCGCGTCCTTCATCAGCTCCATAACGTCAGCCGCCTGCCCGATGCCTACTTCAAAAATCATGAGACCTCCGACCCTGACCACGTTGTGCCACTTCCGAAGTATCGCCCTGTAAAAATCAAGTCCGTCCTCCCCGCCGTCGAGAGCGGCGAGAGGTTCATAGTCCTTCACGGAGGGGTCCAGCCCCTCAATGTCCGCCTTCGGTATATAGGGCGGATTGCAGGTCAGCAAATCGAAGCTGCCCAGCATAACGGGCGGCGTTGTAAGCGCGTCGAGCTCAATACAGCTCACCCTCGGGTTCAGCTTTAATTTCATCACATTCTGCCTTGCGACTGCAAGCGCCGCGCGGCTTAAGTCGGACAGCACAATATGTGTCGCGGGCAGCTCGTGCGCGATTGCACAGCCTATGCAGCCGCTTCCTGTACATAGGTCGATAATACGCGCGTCCATTTTCCGGCCTTTCAGCGCCGTTATTGCCGTCTCAACGAGCAATTCGGTGTCGTTTCTGGGTATCAGCACATCTCTCGTCACCAGTATGGGCAGCCCGTAAAATTCCCAGTTGCCTGTTATATAGGCGACCGGCTCGCCAGCAAGTCTTCTCTCCGTAAGTGCAATTACACTTTCCGCAACGGCCTCCGAAGTATAGAGATTCATGTCTCTCAAAAGCTGATCTGTCGACTTTCCCGATGCGTGTGCCATCATCAGTCTCGCCTCAAGGCTCGCGGCCTCAATCCCTTTGTCACGCAGCTTTTTTCTCGTGTCGATATAAATCTCGTTATATGTTTTTGGCATCGAATAATAATCCTTTCAGTGAAAAACGCCTTACCATTCGTCCTGACCCTTTTTCTCCGGTATAACAAGTTTCAGTGCTTCGATGGCGCATTCAATCATACTGTCGTCGGGCTCGGCGGTAGTCAGCCTCTGGAGTGCCTTTCCGGGAGCTGACAGAGCGGAGGAGAGCCAGTTGTCATGCTTTCCGGCCCAGTGGATAATTTCATACGAAATTCCCATTACAACAGGCAAGAGCAAAATTCTCAGAATCATACGCAGAAACACGTTGTTCCAGCTAAGGAATGAGAAGACGAATATGCTGATTATCATGACGATAAACAAAAAGCTTGTGCCGCACCTCGGGTGAAAGCGCGACTGCCCGCGCACATTTTCGACTGTGAGCGGCAGACCCTTTTCATAGCAGAAAATCGACTTGTGCTCCGCCCCGTGGTATCTGAATACTCTCTTTAAATCAGGCGATTTGGTACAGAAATACATATACAGAAAGAAAATTATGAGACGCAGCGCGCCCTCGGTAAGATTGCGCAGAATTGAAGATTCGGTCAGGTTCGTAACAAAACCCGCGAGCAGTGTCGGCAAAAGCACGAATAAGCCTACAGAAAGGCAGACTCCGAGAAAAACGGCAAAGCCTATCAGCGCCTTTTCCGCTTTTTCCGAGCCCAGCTTTTCCTCAACCCATTTATCAAATTTAGTTGGCTGCTCCTGCTCCTCCTCCGGCATAAAGGACGCTGAATAGGTCAGCGCCTTCACTCCGTAGACCATTGACTCTATAAATATGATTATGCCGCGCAAAAACGGCCAGCCGAGAATTTTGTATTTCTCCCTGATAAAATGCGGCTCGCTCACTTCGGAAACAAGCCCGTCTGCCGTACGGACAACTATCGCCTGCTTTGTGGGGCCTCTCATGAGTATGCCCTCTATCAGCGCCTGCCCACCTATGCTGGTTCGAAATCCCTCCGCTGTTTTCTTCTTTTTGCCCATTGTTTTTTCCCTTTCGGATATAATCAGCTTGATTTTGCCAATATTTTACCTGCTGACAGGCAGCCTGATTGTAACACAGACTCCGCCGTCCTCGGCGTTTGTTATGATAAGGTCTCCTCCGTGGCGCGTAACGATTTCATCGCATACCGCAAGCCCGATACCGCTTCCGCGCTCTTTTGAGCTGCCCTTGTAAAATTTCTTTTTGACGAACGGAAGCTCCGAAGGAGGTATGCCCGGCCCGTGATCTCTGACTTTGATGACCACATAATCTCCGTGCTTTTCCAGAGAAACCCCAATCACCTTGCCGTCCTTGCCGTATTTCGAAGCATTGTCCAGAACATTCAAAAACACCTGCCGTATGCGTTCAGGGTCTCCCGGAATCAGCGGTATTTGCTGAGTGCTGGGGGTATATTCAAGCTCCATGTTCATTTGGCGGAGCAGTTCTCCATAAGCGAATATTGAATCCTCAAGCTCAGCTTCAATGTCCATCTGTTCGATATTGAGATTAAAGCGTCCGTCCTGTATGCGCGTGAATTCAAGAAGCTCCTCAACCATTTTTGTAAGCCTTGCAGCTTCCTTTGAAATAATAGCAACGCCTCTCTGTGAATCTCCTTTGATTTCCGGGTCGTACATCAGAGTTTCACTCCAGCCCGTGATAGCGGTCAGAGGCGTTCGCAGTTCATGCGAAACCGACGTGATAAATTCGGTCTGCATTTTCTCTGACTGACTTATTTTCTGGGACATTTCATTAATCGCGTCTGTCAGGTCTCCAATCTCGTCGTTATATTTTTTCTCGGTCTGAATGCCGTAGCTACCCTCGGCAATCTGCCGGGCGAGCTTCGTGAGCCCGTGTATGGGCTCGATTATAGTCCTTATGAAGTACATATTTGAGAAGAACACGATTAAGACAATGACAAGCCCTATACCACAGGCAATTGCCGCAATCTGTACAACTCTTTTATCAATGAGCTTAAGGCTCGTCACATAGCGCATAACACCGACGATGGAACCATCTGCGTATTTCATCGGCGCCGACACCGACATAAGCCTCTCGCCCGTATCCGGACTCACGCCTTTCCAATAGCTGATTTTACCCTCTTCAAGCGCGCTTTGAATATCCGGCGTTCCGGGAGAGGAACCTGCTGAAATGCCGTAGCTTGAAACCTCGACCCTTCCCTTCGTGTTTACGAACTGGAGCTCTATGGAATCCTTATCCTCGAAGGACTCCGTATAGCGGTAAGCGCTCTGGTAGTATTCAAGATAGCTCTTGGAAACATAGGTCGTAAAAAACTCGACAGCGGTCTGCGCTTTGTTTTCGAGTCCCGTACGAGCGGTAGAATAGTAGTAATTATAAATTGCAATAGAAAACGCGATAACGGATACGAATACGACAAGCAGAACACCGGCAATGCCGTTGAGCATCCACCTGCCCTTTATACCCTTAAAACTCATGTCGCGTTTCACCATCCCCTGAGAATGTTAAGACCTGTATCAGAAGCCCCATTTATAGCCGTAGCCCCATACCGTTGTTATAAAGGATGGAATGGTCGGGTCGTCCTCGATTTTAATACGGAGCCTTCTGATATTGACATCGACAATCTTAAGCTCCCCAAAATAGTCTCTGCCCCAGACATCGTTAAGTATATCCTCGCGTGAAAGAGCCTTGCCGGGATTATCAATAAAAAGCTTCATAATCGAATACTCAATTTGGGTCAGCCTTATCCTGCTGCCGTTTTTCTCAAGTGTACGGTTACGGGTATTGAGACGGAAGGGCCCGCTCGTTACTTCGCCCGGAACCGTTTCCTCTTCCTCGCCGCCGCCCGCGCGTCTGAACAGAGCGTCGACCCTCGCCGTAAGCTCCGCGGGTGAAAAAGGCTTTGTGACATAATCGTCCGCTCCGGTCATCAGCCCTGTTACTTTGTCCATCTCCTGACTTTTTGCGGTCAGCATTATGATTCCGATTTTAGAGCCCGAAGCACGGATGCGTCTGCAAACCTCGAAGCCGTCTATATCGGGCAGCATAACATCCAGCAGCGCGACCTTGACATCGGGGTTTTTCTTAAGCTCCTCAAGCGCCTGTTCACCGGTCTCAGCCTCGACCGGCTCGTAGCCTGAGCGCTTCAGATTGATGACGACGAAGCTGCGAATACTGGATTCATCTTCCAAAACCAAAACTTTTTTCATCGCAGATTGATCCTTTCGTATATTCAGGAAAAGTCCAACCGGTATAGTAT
>JASDTK010000017.1:0-579 GCA_041891555.1 Oscillospiraceae bacterium | reverse complement strand
GCGCGCCTGTGTTAAACTCGGAGGATATTATGCGGAAACGGTTTATAATATCCTGCTGTACAGCGTCGCTTTCCATTATTTTCGCCGCGTAAACAACTGTTCCGCTTTTCATCAGCACAAAACGGTCATCGAGTGCCGCTCTTTCAGTCCTGTTCTCGTCAGTTAGCGTATAGACTGTAAGCCTGTCCGTCAGCTTTCCGGTCTCCTCTTCATAAGAAGAAAAGACAGTTCCTCTCTCACCGGAAACAGTGCCCTCGCGTCTGATTGAAACGGTGTCTCTCCATTCGTCGGGCAAAACAAAAAACCAGCCGTCCGTATAGTCATGATACGTCGAGGCGCATTTAACTCGGCTTCCGTCCTTATTGTACGTATACCAGTCAAAAATCCAGTATTCGTCCGAGCCCGAAAGCTTTTCCGCAAACGGCACATCGAGCGAGCCGTTCCCGTCAATGTCGGTACTGTAAACGGAAAAACGTCTTTTCGCGCTGCTGTCTTCATTTGCTCCGCAGCTGATGTTTTTCAGTTCACCGTTCGACGAAATAATAATATCGGTAAGAAGACAAGCGCTGTCATCATTGG
>JASDTK010000016.1:0-6944 GCA_041891555.1 Oscillospiraceae bacterium | reverse complement strand
CCTCAAGGCAGCTGGTGGCGTTTGTGACAACAGCCCTGTCCTCTTCATTCAGAGCGCGGAGGACTCCCGACACGACGATGCCTGCTCCGCAGCCGGCGCAAAGGCGGTGTCCGCCTGTTAAACGCGCGGGCTTTTCAACCTCGCGCTTCAGGTCATAAACCGTGTTCATAACTTCGCCTCCCTTGTTCTCTGTCCCATATGTGTATATACCGCGCCGGCTTCGCCTGTCTCGGCAATTTTCGCAAGCCTAGCGAAAATCTTTTCGGCATCCTCAGTTCTGAAATCGCGGCCGCCCAGACCGTAGACAATATTAATTAGATATGGACGTTTCTTTAAATCGTACAAAGAGCTGCGGGTTTCAGCGAAGAGCGGGCCTCAGTTTGCAGAAAAGCCCTCTGATTTATCCAAAACGGCTACTGCCTTTGTTTTGGCGAGAGCCTTAGCAATCTCCTCGCCCGGGAAGGGGCGAAACACGCGGATTTTTATAAGTCCGGCCTTGACTCCGCCTTCACGGAGCTTGTCAACTGCCACCTTGGCTGTTCCGGCGCTTGAACCGATGAGGACTATCGCAAGCTCGGCGTCCTCCATTCGGTATTCCTCGAAAAAGCCGTATTTCCTGCCGGAGAGCTTTTCGAACTCCAATGATACCTCTAGTATACGGGCTTTCGCCGCTTTCATAGCCTCGGCCTGCTGAACCTTGTGCTCCATGTAATAGGCGCTGATATCATAAGGCCCGATTGCGAGAGGGTTTTCCTTTTTCAGCAGATAGTTTTCCGGCTCATACGCTCCGACGAAGCCGCGCACTGCGCCAGTTTCGAGAAGCTCGATGTTCTCTACGGCGTGAGAAGTTATAAAGCCATCCATACAGCTCATAACAGGCAGGCGCGCACCCTCGCCGACAGGTACTGCCATGATGAAATTATCGTAGGCTTCTTGATTGTTTTCGGCATAAAGCTGAATCCAGCCAGTGTCACGGGCGCCCATCGAGTCGGAGTGGTCGTTATTGATATTGATTGGCCCCGAAAGCGCGCGGTTTACGCAGGCGAGCGTAATCGGCAGGCGGTCTGACGCCGCGACGTAGAGCATCTCGTACATCAGTGCGAGTCCGCAGGAGGAGGTCGCGCAGACACTCCTTGCTCCCGCCGCCTCAGCCGCGATGCACACGGACATTGAGCTGTGCTCTGATTCCACGGTCACGAACTCGGTGTTGACCTCGCCGTTAGCAACAAACTGGGCGAAATATTCGGGTATCTCGGTGGACGGAGTAATCGGGAACGCGCCCATAACGTCGGGGTTAATCTGCTTCATGGCATGTGCCACAGCCTCGTTTCCGGATAAGCAAATACTCATTTTGTTTCACCTCCGGACACCATTTTGATTGCCGCAAAGGGACAGACGGTTTCGCAGATGCCGCAGCCCTTGCAGTGCATATAGTCGAATTCCAGACGCTTTCCGTTTTTCACAGGGATAGCGCTGTCCGGACAAAACGGCACGCAGAGCATGCAGTGCTTGCACTTTTCCTCAATGAAAACGGGCGTGTCAGTGCGCCATGTGCCGGTATCAAACTCCCGCGCCGTGCCGGGCTCGTATATCTCCCCGCCCGGAGTCAGCTCCTCCCACGGGGTATGCTCGTTTATATCCTTTGCTCGAATCATCCTTCCCGCACCTCCTCAAGGGATTTTCTGAGCGTCGCCATATTGCCCTCAATTACCTGAGGCTTGGACGCGAATTTATGTCTGAAGGACGCCTCAATATCCGCGAGAAAGCTCTCGACTCCCAGAACGCCGCTTACCTTGACAACAGCCGCTAGCATCGGCGTGTTCGGGAAATTCTTGCCGAGTATTTCCTCGGAAATGCGTCTTGCGTCAATTGTGCCGACTCTGCCCGTCCATGAGCGCAGCTTCGGACGGATTTCATCTGGCGAGGAAGGCGTGTTTATAATTACGGCTCCGCCCTCCTTGAGTCCCGCTGTGACATCGACGCTGTCAAGCAGACTTTCGTCCACTACAACCACATAGTTTGGAAAATAAATATTGGAGTGAACATTGCAGCGCTTTTCACTGATGCGGTTATACGCCGTTATCGGCGCTCCCATGCGCTCCGGCCCGTATTCCGGAAAGCCCTGCACGAACTTCCCCTCCAGAGCAGCCACCTCCGCGAGCAGCAGGCAGGCTGTCTTTGCGCCCTGACCTCCCCTGCCATGCCAGCGAATCTCTGTTATTTCATTTGCCGCCATCGTCTTTTCCTCCGATATAAAAATGAATATAAAAAAAGACTTTCGTTCCGCAAAAGGGACGAAAGCCTTTATAAGCTATCGCTATACCACCCGTTTGAAGCGTACAATCATATGCCTTCCCTGTGACGGGGGAACCCGTCGGAGCCTACTTGGTTTCCCGTTCGGTCCGCAGCTCTGGAGTGATTTTCGGTTTCAAACTACTTGTACCGGGCTTGCACCGTCCCCGACTCGCTGAAACGTTTGCTTGAAACTTACTCTCTCCGTCAACGCCTTTGATTTGAGTTTTAGTTGTTTAAAGTATAATAGCATGCGGCGCGTTTTGTCAACATCTGTTTTTGATTTTCCTCTTTGCCGCAAAAACCGGAAAGCCCCGCCGGATTTATAGTGCAAAATCACAGCTAATATGGTATGATATAAAAAATATTAATTCAAATTGTTAAGTTTTGTTTTTTGAGGTAACGCATGAATAACCGAATTAAAAAGGGTATTGCTATCATCCTCGTACTCACATTTCTTCTTTCCATCTGTGGCTGCACATCAAACAGAAAAAGAAGAACAGTCTTGTTCGATACTGCATATGGCGCGTTGAAGAACGACAATATGGAGATTTTTTCATATGCCGTTGTTGAGATGTATTCAAGCGAGCATTTTCCCAACGTTCCTACATCCGTGAATAAAGTAGAAATTCCTGAAGGATATGACGAACATCTGTTTTATGTACTTCTTTATTTAGAACAATTCGTCTTAGATGATTAAAATGAAGACTTGCGCACCGTGTTTCCTTTGATTTACGAGACAATTATTCAATATGACCCTGATTGCCAAAAATCATTTATTCTCCTTAACGTCATTTTCAGTGATACTCAAGAAATTCTTTCAAAAGACAAAATGGAACGATTAGTAGACCTGCTTGAAGAACAACGTAAATTACTCCCTAATCCAGAAGAAATTAATGATCCCGATACTTTAAAAAGCAGTTTAAAGCAGATACGTTTGAGTATGGGTTTATCCGATTTGCAGGCTACTTGCTATAGGTATTCTGGAAACACAGAACTTTCCGAAGAGATTTTTAATCATAGTATAGAAATCAGCAAAAAGCTAACTCAAATAATTATGCAAAACACGCAGGAATCAACGGAAAATCCTTCAGGTTGATATTGCATTATTTAAGTTAAACACGGAGATTGTCAGGCTATTGACCATCTCCGTGTTTAACTTGATTTTCTAAATAATTCCCAACGGTATTAGAACGGCGAGAGCCACAGCGTCGATTGCGAACATCGTGATGATGAAGGTTTTCTGCGTTTTCGGCTTCTTGTCGTATATGAGGTAGCTTGCGAGGAAGAAGGGTATGTAGGTTGTAATAAACACAGGCACAGCACCCCACCAAGGAAATACCCAGATGAAAGCGGGTGTCCACGCGAGGAATATCTCGACCAGCGAGAACATCAGCGCCGAGCCGATGGCAAAAACGATACGGTTGTTGATGCCAAATATCTTTTTATCCTTGTCTTCAGGCAGGAGCTTTGAAGTAAAGCCCGCGATGGAGAACATCATCGACAGCTCCCACGATACGCCGATTAGCAATATAAACGAAGTGCTCGCGGCCGAAACCGTCCACAGTGCGTAACCCGCAAAATGGCAGATAACCGCGTTTGCAATTTCGTAAAACCAATGCACCGAGTAAAGCGCCAGAGCGGCAGCTATAGCCTTGTACTCCTTTTTCTGAACCTCGTTTACATAGATGATGACCACAATAGCAAAAATAGCGATGAATGTCCAGTTGAAATTCGCCGGGTTTCGAACCATCTGCTTAGCCGCGTCAGCCAGCGGCTTGTTGGCATAATCTCCAAACAGCATATATATCCTCCTCTATACTTTTTGCTGTTTCGACAATAGCATATTTTGGTATAAATGGTCAATACAAATGTTTGCTAAAACTGCATGAAGACCTTGCGTTGCTCTCCGGTTTTTCTTTTCTTGGGCGCACAAATGTTTTTACTCTGCAAACAAATTTTTAGGCAAACGGGCAAATTTACCTTGAAAACAGTGCTTTAGCAGACTCTTTATGCATATGATATCAAATTCTCTAAAAATACTTTCTCTTTTTTGGTTTAAATTATTAATTGACAAGAAAGACATCGAAGATGTAAGATTATACAAACGCGACGAGGCATTTTCATTTGTCTTGTTGCGTTTTTCAGTATCGACACATTATAAACAGGAGGAAGAAAATAATGAAGAAGAAACTTGCAGTTCTCTTGCTCGCAGCCTGCATGCTCCTCAGCCTCGCAGCTTGCGGAGGCTCCGGCTCGGCAGCAAGCGCGACCCCCGCCGCATCATCAGATGCAGCAGCCACACCGGCCGCAGGCGAAGTAATCACCATCGGCACCATCTCCCCGAACACAGGTTCTCTCGCAGCATACGGTGCTGCCGTAACTACCGCTGTCGACCTGGCTGTTGAACAAATCAACGCTGACGGCGGCATCAACGGAAGCCAGGTCAAGATTGTCAACGCTGACGATCAGTTTGACCCGACTGAGTGCCTCAACGCATTTAACTCTCTGGTATCTCAGGGTATCGGCCTTATCGTCGGCTCCGTCACCTCCGGCTGCACCTCCGCTATCACGGACGCCGCCAACGAGGAGCAGGTTTGCCTTCTGACTCCGTCTGCCACCGCTGACTCCATCACCACTGCGGACGACTATGTATTCCGCGCCTGCTATGCCGACAGCTTCCAGGGCGCTATTGCCGCTGCCTATGCAAAGCAGAAGGGCTTTACCGATGTTGGTGTCGTATACTGTGCATCCGATACGTACTCAAAGGGTCTGTATGACTCCTTCAACGCCGCCTGCACAAAATATGGCGTAAATGTCAAGGCTGTTGAGTCCTCCGCTTCTCTGGACGTTCAGGATTACACCAACCAGTTCGCCTCCATGGCAAAGGCCGGCGTACCCTTCGTCTATGCTCCCTACTACTATGACGTTATAGGCCCCTATATAGTCACCCAGGCACGCGCTGCCGGCTATAAGGGCATCATCATGGGCGCAGACGGCTATGACGGGACTCCCGACTATGTTGCCCAGGGCGCTGACCTTAGTGCTTTCAACGACGTTTACTGGACCAACCACTATGATCCGGGCGACACCTCCGAAATAGTTCAGTCCTTCGTCAAGGCCTATCAGGCTAAATTCAACTCCACTCCTAACGCTATCTCCGCTCTTGCCTATGACGCGGTTTATATGTATAAGCAGGCCATTGAGAAGGCCGGATCCACGGATCCCAAGGCCGTCCGTGACGCGCTTGCCGACACCTCCGCTGTCTACACCGGCGTAACCGGCAGCTTCTCGCTCGACAGCACCGGCACACCGACCAAGGGCGCATCCATCATTTCCTTCACCTCCGATGGTTCCAAGGTCACGACCAAGCTCGTAGACGTCGTTAAGGAACTCCCCGCGGCATAAGTACCAATTCGTGATTATTTTATAGATACTGTAAGAGAATAAGGGAGGCGTCCCGTTGAATTGGGCGCGCCTCCCCTGTTTTTCTGATTGAAAGGTGGCAATTGACAACGTGAGTACTTTTATACAGACGTTGATCGTGGGACTGCGGCTCGGCAGCATCTATGCGCTTGTGGCGCTGGGCTATACCATGGTATACGGCATCATTCGCCTCATCAATTTTGCGCACGGTGATTTCATCATGGTAGGTGGCTATACTATGATTTTCACCATTCCGCTGACGCTTGCCATGGGGCTTCCGGCATGGGTGGCTGCCGTCTTCGCCATTATTAGCTGCGCACTCGTGGGAATGACCACGGAACTCGTGGCTTATCGCCCCATCAGGAAAAAAGGAACGTCAATGACTGCTCTTATCACCGCGATCGCAGTCAGCCTGTGTCTGGAGAATCTGGCGCAGGCTATTCCAGCAATTGGGCCGAACCCCATCGTTACAAGCCAGATTTTTTCAACGGGCGGCTTTACGGTCGCCGGAGTGACGATGGAATGGACCACCATCTACACAATAGTAATAAGCGCAGTTGTTATGACTGTGCTGTACGAATTTACGCAGAAAACAAGACTGGGCCGCGCCATGCGCTGCGTCTCGGAGGATAAGGAAGCCTCCATACTGATGGGTATCAATGTCAACCATACGATCCTTCTGACATTTGCCATCGGTTCCGGACTGTCGGCGATTGCGGCTCTGATGTATATAGGACAATACCCCAAGGTTTATACCACAATGGGTATGATGCTCGGACTCAAGGCCTTTGTGTCGGCTGTTCTCGGCGGCATTGGCATAATCCCGGGGGCCATGGTCGGCGGACTTATAATCGGATTGGTCGAATCCTTTACCACAAGCTATGTGAGCTCCAGCATGGCGGACACTTTTGTGTTCCTGATTCTCATCATCGTTCTGATTATCAAGCCTGCCGGAATTCTCGGAAAGAATGTGGGTGAAAAAGTATGAAGAAGAAAACCGCGAAGGGTTATATTCTCAATGCGGCCGTTATCGCTGCAATTATTGTCGCCTTTGCCTTCATCAGGTCAGCTTCGTCCGGCAACGAAACTTTCAAGCTCATTCTTGTTCCCAGTCTGTGGCAGTGCTGCTATCTGATAATACTCGCGGCCTCCCTGAACCTTGTTCTGGGTTTTCTGGGTCAGCTATCACTGGGCCACTGCGGCTTCATGGCGATTGGCGCCTACAC
>JASDTK010000015.1:0-1291 GCA_041891555.1 Oscillospiraceae bacterium | reverse complement strand
AGAGCGTGAGCTTTTGTACTGATAAGCTCGACCTTCACCTGCCTGCCGTCTCGCATGTCCGAGAAAAGACCCTGCGGGATATGCACTAACACTGAAATATCCCCGCTTTCGACAAGGGCGATGCCGTCGTCTACCGTTTTGACAGGGTAGGAGGTCACAATCTCCTTGAGAGCCTGGGAGTTCAGCATTTGAGTGATGAACTCAACGACCGCCTCGCTGCCGTCCTCGTCGCAGATTGCAAGGTTATAGTGCAGCCCTTTTGCCGTAAAAAGCATGGGAGAAACGACTGTTGAAAAGATGAGCACAATAATAATCGGAGATAAAAGACACAAGAGGACAAGCGCCTTGCCGGAGAACATCCGTTTCAGATCATAAACAAGAAATCTCATAGCGCTTCACCGCGTATAAGGCTTTGTATCCTCCTGTTTACGCCTTCAGCCTCCGCGTCCCTGAGAAAGCTGTCCCTATCTCCGCACCATACCGTTTCAGCGTCAGAGAGCACAAGTATGTGATCAAGGAGAGGCATCATCTGGTCGGGAGAGTGACCGGACACAATAATCGTAACGCCCTTATCAGCCATCTTCAAAAGCAGCTGCTCAATCCAATACGTGTTGTCTGCATCGACTCCGGCAAAGGGCTCATCCAGAATCAGAAGCTCCGGCTCTCCGAGCCGGGCGACGGCGAGATTAACCCGCCTTAGCATGCCGCCGGAGAGCGCGGACACCTTCTTGTTGTAGAAATCCGTCAGATTAAGCCTTTTGGCGGTTTCTTCAGCGCGCAGCTTTGCCTTATTACCCGGCAGGCTCGACCAGCAAAGCAGATTTTCGCGCACCGTCAGCTCCTCAAACAGAGCGATTTCCTGCGGAACATAACCGATGCGCCGCCTGACGGAGGACATGTTAAAGGAAATTTCCTCTCCGTCCATATAGATATGTCCCGAGTCGGGCCGTGCCGCGAGCGCCAGTATGTCCAGAAATGTCGATTTGCCCGAGCCGTTGAGCCCGAAAAGCCCCATAATCTCGCCGCGCCCAAGAGCAAAGGAGACATCTTTCAGTGCGTCGGCACTGCCGTATTTTTTAGAAAGGCCCTCCGCCCGAATAAATTCTTTTTCCATACTCAGAAGAATACCAGCAGAAGTGCGGCGAGAGTTCTGGTAGTCGCGGGCGCGAGTTTGAAGCTGTCGGCTGTCAAGTCATCGCTGAGGGCTGCGTAGAGGCTCGGTTCATCATTGCTGCTCACTCCGGCCGCGGGCAGGAACTGAGGAACGGCGGCGGGCACTGCGGTCTTGGAC
>JASDTK010000014.1:0-7026 GCA_041891555.1 Oscillospiraceae bacterium | reverse complement strand
GACATGTACAAGGAAATGGCCGATACCGCAAGAGAAGAGGGCTTTATCGCCCTATCCGATCAGTTTGCGGCGGTCGCAAAAATTGAAAAATCCCATGAGGAACGCTATGTCAAGCTCGCTGAGAACATTCAGAACAGCGAGGTATTCAAGCGCGGAGACATCAAGGTATGGTATTGCCGCAACTGCGGCCATCTCGAATACGGCACGGACGCTCCCGAGGTTTGCCCCGTATGCTCTCATCCCCGCGCTTTCTTTGAGATCAGGACAGAAAACTATTAAAAATCCAAATTATAATGAAGAACCGGCGCAAATGCGCCGGTTCTTTTTATGTTTTGATTAAAAAAGTTATCATGACTGTTGAGTTTTGCCCGTATTTATCATATTATCTATCTATATATCAGAAATGACTGGAAGTAACCCGATGCAAACAAGGCAGCGACAAAAATACACAGCTCCGTTTCTTGTCATATCAGCCGGAGCCTGTTGGGGCTTCATAGGGTTTTTTACCAAGAATCTGTCCGCTATCGGTTTCTCAGCAATACAGATCGGTTTTCTACGTATGGCATCGGCGGCTGTACTTATCTTGCTTTATATCCTGTTGTTTGAACGGGATAGGGGAAAAATATCTTTAAAGGATATCTGGATGTTCTTCGGTACCGGAATCCTAAGTATCACACTTTTTTCTGTCCTTTATTTTACGACTATACAGCTAAGCACGATATCTTTTGCGGTGGTACTGCTTTATACGGCTCCGTGTTTTGTAATGATACTTTCGGCGATTTTTTTCCGCGAAAAAATCGGAGCTGTTAAAATTACTGCCCTGGTTCTGGCATTTTTCGGCTGTCTGTGCACGACAGGGCTTCTTGCAGCTATCTTCGGCGGTGCTGGTATCGGCAGTGTTTCCAAGCTGAGCATACTCACCGGCATCGGGTCAGGTCTCGGCTATGCCCTGTACTCGATTTTCGGTACGGCAGCGCTGAAAAAATATAACACCGTCACCGTTACGGCTTATACGTTTCTGCTGGCTTCCGCGGCGCTAATGCCATTCAGCGTGAATAAGGAATTTTTCGTCCTGTTACAACACCCCGACGCACTCATTAACACTGCGGGTATCACACTGCTTTCAACAATTCTGCCCTACCTTCTTTACACTCAGGGTCTAAAATACACGGAGCCCGGCAAAGCATCAATTCTCGCCTTTTCCGAGCCTTTGGTCGCAACTCTCACCGGACTTATCGTCTTCCGCGAAAAGCTTACTGCCGGCGGAATAGCGGGTATTCTCCTGATTTTTGCGTCCATCGTAATTCTCGGCTTTAAGAAAGCCAACGGCAAAGGCTCTCCGGAACAGGGCAACAAACGGAAAACGAAAGGAAACGACATTGGACATTGATTATGCTTCGCGCTTTAATATGACAAAACCCGCCGAAAGGCAGCAAAACTATCTTCGTCCTCTCACCTGGGCTGTCAGCTTTCCCGCGGTATGGAGCCATAAAACAAAGATTACCAAGGTCAATATGGAGGGTTTGAAGCCGCCGTATATACTTTTGTGCAATCACAATGCTTTTTATGATTTTAAGGTCGCGACTGCCGCGATTTTTCCGGCGCGAGCGAACTATGTTGTAGCAATCGACGGCTTCATCGGGCGCGAATGGCTTATGCGGAAGGTCGGCTGCATCTGCAAGCGTAAATTCACAAACGACCTTACGCTTATACGTCAGTTAAAGAGAGTTGCCGATAACGGGGACGTCGCGGTTATCTACCCGGAGGCGCGGTATTCGCTCTGCGGAACAAGCGCGGTGCTTCCGGAATCGCTCGGAAAGCTCGCTAAACTCCTGAAGGTTCCGGTAGTAACCCTCATCTGCCACGGGAACCATATAAACTCGCCTTTCTGGAATACTGCAGACCGCAAAGTCAAGGGGACGGAGGCCGAGCTGACGCAAATCATAACGGCGGAAGAGCTTAATAATATCTCTGTCGGAGAAATTAACAGGCGAATTGGCGAAAAATTCGACTATGATGATTTTGCATGGCAAAAGGAAAATAATATCAGCGTTAAATGCCCTTTCCGGGCGGTTGGTCTGCACAGGGTGCTCTATCAGTGTCCGAGCTGCGGCATAGAATACCATATGGATTCATCCGGCAGGAAGCTGAAATGTAAAAGCTGCGGCAAGGAATGGGAAATGACAGAATTTGGCGAGCTCTATGCCCTGAATGGAAAAACGGAGTTTTCTCACATTCCGGACTGGTATGAGTGGGAACGTGCAAATGTCCGTCGGGAAATCGAGCGCGGAAGCTACTGTTTCAAAGCGCCGGTGCGAGTCTGCTCGCTTCCTAATTCAAAGGGCTATATAAAGCTCGGCAAGGGAATTCTGACTCATGATATGAACGGCTTTGTGCTGGAAGGAAAATACGGAGGGCACCCTTATCGGCTCGAAAAAACAGTGCCCTCGCTCTATTCCTGCCATATCGAGTATAATTATCTCAATAAGCACGGGGACTGTATCGACCTGAATACACTTGACGACACATATTATATCTATCCCTATGACTGCGAATTTTCAGTTACCAAGATTTCGCTTGCGACAGAGGAGCTTTTCTTTGCGGACAAACGGAGAAAAGATAAGGCTAAAACGACTTCGGTGCTATAAATAAACGAGCCTGCATAATGCAGGCTCGTTTATTATTTTACTTTCAGCTCGTGCTCCTTTGTCAGATCATAAGGCTTTCGAAGCTGCGCATACGCGGAGAATATACCGCTGAAAATAAGCATTGTATAAAAATTAATAAATCTTGAAAGCAGCATCGCGGGTAGGGCAGCCTTTGCGAAGAGCGGTCCGAACATTATCACAAAGCCGCCTTCAGCTGCACCCATCGAGCCGGGAAGCGGGAAAAGGTTCAGCGCAACATATAGCACCGCACTGATTGCGACGAGGTCTAGAAGTGTGCCTCCTGAAAGGCCGAAGGCCTTGTAAACAAAGAACGGTACCAGATGATAAAGCAGGAAATGTGCCGCTGTACAAAGTATTACCACAGTAAAGCGCTTCCCGTTTTTCTTTATCAGTTCAACGCCCTCCTTGAACTCCTCGAGATAGTTATCGACGCTTGCCTGCGCCTTTTCTTTGTTTTTTATTAGCTTAATTTTTGCGAAAAAGGCCAGCGCCTTGTTCAGAATTTTCCGTAGCAGATTTTCAGAAAACATCGTGCCGAGAAGAATGAGCAGGATAAGTATGTTCAGGCTGAGCCCGAGGAAAAAGAGCACGATTATTGTTCCGCTGACGCTTGCAATATAGCTCATTTTGAAAAAGAACGCCAGAAGGCCAAGCACAACGATGACAATCTGATAAGCCATGTTGGTTATGAACAAAACCAGCGTCGCCTTTGAGGTGCTCATTTTATCCCGGCACATATGATAAAACTGCATGGGCTGCCCGCCGGCAGCTGAGGGGGTTATGCCGCTGTAAAAAAAGCTGACAAAGGAATACTGCATCATCTCCCACGGTTTGAGCATGATCTGCTGGCATTCCGCAGACAGCCCTATGACTATTCCTTGAAAAATAAAGAAGCCCATCATGGCCAAAATTCCGGCGAACACATAGGTAAGCCTTACCGTCCTGAGCAAGCCCCAAATCTCGTCTAAAGAAGTGTCTTTAAATATGACATAGAAGGTGACCGCCATCAGAGCGACGAGAAAAACGGCGCTCAGAGCATATTTTTTTGCTCCACTTTTTTTCTTTACGGTTTCATCAGCTGTTTCCGGCTCTGTATCGGGTTTTCTCGCGTTTCCGCTTTTCTCCATAAAGGTTGCATCCTCCGCTAATTCGATAAACCTGTACCTGTAGTCTTGCCGCTTTTCGCGTTCATCTCCCTAAAAGGGTATGGAACATTTTACGTTGAAACTGAGCTTGTCCACAATGCGTCATTATACAGGTTAAAAATGAATAATTCAAGCAGGTAAGAATTAAAGCAATATAAGTGCGAAAAGCGACAAAAACAAAAACGGCAGCCATTAAGACTGCCGTTCTCGTAAGAGGAGAATATATGTTGAGAGGAAGAAACATGTCAGTTACAAAAGAAATCCCAGGCGTTCCAAGGTATTCAGGACCAGATGACGACCGGCGTCGACGCCCTCAATGATACGTCGCGCACAAACGCTGTCCCCGATATTTATTACTTCGGTATCGGCGCCCTCGAAAGCCTTTTGTATCGAGTCCCATATCGGAGCGTTTGCTCTCATGCCGAGGCACACGAAACCGTAATCAAAATGCAGCTCTTCCGTAATATCATCATGCCTGACAATAAAGGAGTGAGGCTTCACTGTGCAGAGCGCGGATTTCGTCATCTGCCTTACCTTGTGTTTTGCCATACATTCCTTCATGCCGGAGCTTGTTGAAGCATCCAGATCTTTCCCAATTACGGAAAGCATCTCAATTATTGTGACTTCCGCCCCTCTGGGCGCAAAAAATTCCATAACATCCAGCCCGACAGCGCCGCCGCCGACAATTGCGACCTTTTTATCGCTCAAATCCTCGGGATAGCTGTCAAGACTGCCGATGAAGTCCATAATGGAATAGACCGACGAATCCGCTTTTCCGAGATTTTCGTGCAGGCCTTCAATCGGTGGAAGGAGCGGGACGGAGCCCGTCGCATTGACGACAAGGTCGGGACTGTAGCGCTCTATCAGTTCGGAATCAGCCTCCGCATTGGTTATAATTGTCAAGTTCTGGAGCCTTGATGCACGGTGCTTCAGATAGACAGGAAAATCGGCAAGACGTTTTTTTGCGGGGATTTTTGAGATTTCAACCGAAAGCCCGCCGAGATGGTCGCTTTTTTCAAGCAGTGTGACATTGCATCCGAGCTCAGCCGCCGTACACGCGGCCTCGAGACCCGCAGTGCCTCCTCCGACGACGACCACCTTACAGGGCTTTATGACTTTGAGCTTTTTGTAGCTCTCTCCGTTTATAAGGTCAGGGTTTATCGCGCAGCGCAAGGGTTTGTTTCCTCCGATACGGTTTGCCACGCAGCCAGTGTTGCAGGAGATGCATTTCCGTATGTCGCGCACATCGCCGTACCTTGACTTGTTAGCCCAGTCGGGATCGGCGATGAGTCCGCGTCCCAAACCGATAAAGTCGGCGTCGCCCCTTGCAATGATGTCTTCAGCCACCTGAGGGTTTCTGATATTGCCCATAGTAATCACGGGCTTTCCGAACTTGTCCCTGACGGCTTTTGCCATATAGGAGCGCCAGCCGTCCTCAAGATAGCTCGCATCGATTTGATACTGTATTGTCTGGTTCAAAGCCGCCGAGGCATCGAAAATATCAATCTCGTCATTAAGGTATTCAAGGTACTCAAGACAGTCGGCAAGGGTGTTGCCGCCCTCGACCAGCTCATCCGTGCTCAGGCGCAGAGATATCGGTACCTTTGGGCCTATCGCCGAGCGAACCTCACTTATGACCATGCGGCAGAAACGCGCTCTGTTTTCAGCGCTGCCGCCGAACTCATCCGTTCTGTCGTTCATCGTAGGGGATAAAAATTGACTGATAAGATAAGAATGTCCGGCATGTATCTCAACAAGATCAAAACCCGCGTTCACAGCGCGCTTTGCAGCCTTACCATAGTCCTCTGCTATGCTTACAAGTTCTTCCTTTGTAAGCGGTCTGGGTTCTTCCCCGCCCGGCTTGGAGGGCAGCTTTGACGCGGACACGGGCTGCATCCCGATTCTTGCGGACATTGCGGAAGCCCCCGCATGGTTTATCTGAACGCCGACTGCCGCACCGTGCCTGTGGCAGGCTTCTGTCAGAGAGTAGAGTCTGGGGATGTATGAGTCTTTATCTATTCGCAGCTGAGTGGTACCGTTCGAGCCCTCGGGATATTTAACACAGACGTTTTCAACCAGAATAAGCCCCGTGCCGCCTCTGGCGCGGAGTTCGTAATATTTTATGTGTTCATCGCTGATTTCACCGTCATTTCCCGCAAAATCGCTGCCCATAGGCATCATTACTACACGATTGGGTATCGTAAGACCTCTGATTTTCAGGGGCGAAAACAGGTGATTAAAGCTATTTTTCATCTTCCCAACCTCGAACGAATCCTGTAAACTGGCTCGTCATAATATTATATACATTTGGATAATTTTAATTATACGGCCAAAATTTCCGATTTTCCAATTAGACTTGCACTATATTTTAAAGATCACCTATAGGGCCAGCCTATGGATTGCCGCAATACTGATTTTGATTCGAGGAAATATCTTTGAAAAATGGATATTTCGGCATTTTTTGCCCTTAATATGGTCGAATTTGGTCTAATAATAGCTAAAAACCAAGATAAATACTTCTGTTTCCCAGCATTTTCCCCTTTGGTATTTGGAGAGTTTTCTGCTATAATATGAGCAATGTCACAAATTAGGAGGGATGACGATGGAGTATACCGTCCGTCCGATGGAAAAAGACGACTGGAGTCAAGTCGTTGAAATTTTTTACCAGGGAATACAGACCAATAACGCAACCTTCAACTCTTCCTGCCCGTCATTCGAGGCATGGGACACGTCCCATATCAAGGAATGCCGTCTGGTTGCCGAATTTGACGGAGAGGTCGCGGGCTGGGCAGCGCTTTCTCCCTATACGTCCCGCGAATGCTATAAGGGCGTCGCGGAGGTCAGCGTCTATGTAGACGCTAATCACCGAGGCAGAGGCGTCGGCGAATTGCTGCTTCGTACTCTTGTGGCTCAGTCCGAGGAGGTCGGCTTCTGGACTCTTCAGTCCAGCATATTTCAAACCAACGCCGCCAGCCTCAGACTGCACGAAAAATGCGGTTTTCGCGTGGTGGGCTACCGGGAGCGTATAGCGAAGGATCGCTTCGGTATGTGGAGGAATACAGTCATTATGGAGCGCCGAATAACAAAGGATATCGCCGGCGGCTGTGACTGCGACATGATAAAAGCCATGCAGAATGAACGCGTTGAGGTACTGGTCTGATTAGTTCGATTAGAATAGAATACGGATACCGCTTCTCGCGGTATCCGTATTT
>JASDTK010000013.1:16975-39116 GCA_041891555.1 Oscillospiraceae bacterium | reverse complement strand
GATTTCCGTTGCCATTGCGATACAGCGCCTTCTTGTCCCTAGCTACATCGTATTTATATTCGTCATAGTGCTTGGCGGCGCTCTGCGCGGAATGGGACACTCCTTTGGCCCGATGCTCATAACGCTTGTCGGTATCTGCCTGCTTCGCGTTGTCTGGATATACGCGGTGGTTCCGCTGAGACCCGAGCTTCTCACGACTATATTCAGCTATCCGCTGACCTGGGCGATGACTTCACTGGCGTTCATCGTCTATTACAGAAAGAAGATTAAAGACGAGCAAAGGCTTGCCTGCGCGGCTCACTGAAAATAGATTAATCTAAGCTCCTGCCGGAACTGCGAACGGCAGGAGTTTTTTTTGAAATGAGTGTAAAAAATTTTGGAAAAACACTTGATTGTGTCAAAAATTGTCGAATAAATACCCTAGTAAATGTTCGCTTTTGGGGTAGATTTCACCCAAAAGAAGGGAAATATTTACAATAAAATACGGTTTTTGAGGTGTTGTTATGGGGAGAAAAAGTGCGTCAACGGAAAAGCAGAAGAAGACGCTGCGAGTACAAATAATAACGGCAGTGACTGTGCTGGTATCATTTGTTGCCATACTATCCGGTTTTTTTACCGCGTATTTATCCTACAAAAGCGCGAAAGACTGTCTGGAACAGTCTATGACGGCGACCGCCACGGTAGCCGCAGCATCAGCTACCAATGAGCTTACGAGGTTTATTGCCCTTGCACAGACGATGGCCTCTGCTGACATTTTGTATAGCGACGAATCCACTCCCGAGGAAAAGCAGGCTTACCTGAATACGAAAGTAAACGACGAACTTGCGGGAATCAACTATTACTCCGCGAACGGAATTTCCTCCGCCGACAGAAAGAGTTACTCATCCACTGATTATTTTCAGGCGGCCAGCCAGGGGCAGACATCTAAATCGCCACCTGTGGCGCACGAAACAACTGGGGAGCTTATTATTTATGTAACGACGCCGGTATGGAGAAACGGGGTCAGCGGCTCGTCGGCAGTCGGTGTTGTCGGCTTCTTGGTGAAGCAGCAGGTTCTAAACAGTGTTGTTGAAGAGATTAATATCAGCGCCAACGGAGTCGCTTATATGGTCGATAAGGACGGCTATATGATAGCGGATACCAAACGGGAAAGAGTCCTTTCACACGAAAACTTTGCGGAAGAAGCAAAAACAGATACATCGCTTACTGCCATTGCCTCTGCAAACAGCAGGGCCATAAGCGGTGAAACAGGCTTTGACACTTATAAGTATGAGGGCGTTAATAAGTTTGTTGCATTTGCGCCGGTTGCCGGAACAGATGGCTGGGGACTCTGCATAGGGGCTCCTCAATCGGATTTTACGAAGAGTGTTACAACCGCTATTATCATAGCTGTTATAATAATGTTGGTTTCGATATTGGTAGGTTTCTTTGTAGCAACGGTAATGACAAAGAGTCTTGAAACGGCGCTCGGCGGAGTTATAAAAAGGTTGTCAGACTTTGCCGACGGCGATGTCACAACGGCAATGCCCGAGGTCGCGGCAAACTCGTATGAGAGCGTTGTCCTAAGAGAAACAACAAAGAAAATGATCGATAATACAAGCGCTATAATCCAAGATATAGACAGCGTCATGTCTGATATGTCAAATTCAAACTTTGATTTCAAAGCAAAAGTGCCTGAAAAGTATGTCGGCGATTATGCGAGTATTCTTCAGGCAATCAAGCGTGTAAGGATAGGCCTTAACTTCGCGTTCCACTCAATTACCGATGTTTCGGAGCAGGTATCTGCGGGTTCGTCTCAGGTCAGCTTCAGCTCCCAGTCCCTCGCTCAGGGCGCGACGGAGCAGGCCAGCAGCGTCCAGGAGCTTTCCGCCTCAATTACCGAGGTCTCTCAGCATGTCAAAGAAAATGCGGATGACGCGGAGAAAGCAAGGGAGCTTTCCGAAGATGCGGAGAGAATCATGCAGGGCAGCGTAAGCGATATGGAGCAGGCTCGCCAGGCCATGGATGAAATCTCGGCTACGTCGAAGAATATTAGCAAGGTCATCAAAACTATCGACGACATCGCGTTCCAGACCAACATACTTGCGCTTAACGCCGCGGTTGAAGCTGCCAGAGCGGGAGCGGCGGGCAAGGGCTTTGCCGTCGTGGCCGATGAAGTGCGCAATTTGTCGCAGAAATCCGCAGAGGCCGCGAAGAATACTACCGTTCTTATCGAAAGCTCGATTGAGGCTGTCGAAAAGGGAACTTCGCTAGTCAACAGGACAAGCGTGGGCTTCTCCGAGGCAGCCGGAAAATCCACGGAAGTCACAAAGCTTGTCGAAGGAATATCGGCGAAGGCGCAGGAGCAGGCTGCCGCTATTGCCCAGATTACTCTTGGAATTGAACAGGTTTCCTCAGTAGTGCAGATGAATTCGGCCACAAGCGAGGAGTGTGCCGCTGCAAGCGAAGAGCTGTCAGGTCAGGCACAGGTGCTTAAGAGCCTGGTTGAAAAGGTTCAGTTGGCTCCGAGAAGCTGAGCTGAGCGGCTAAAACTAAAAAATGAATAAGAAAAAGAACGAAATCTTTGTAAAACTGATTTCGTTCTTTTTCTCTTGCAATAATTAAAAAAGTAATAGAAATAAAATATCAGATTTTTATCTGTCCTCGTCAAAGCCGTTGGGGTGAGAGCGGTGCCATTTCCATGCGGTCTCAAGGATAGTATAAATACTCTCATAATGGGGTTCCCAGCCGAGAACGTTCTTCGCTTTGTCGCTGGACGCGACGAGAACCGCGGGGTCGCCTGCTCGTCTGCCGGAAACTTCGATGGGTATACTGTGCCCGACGACTTCTTCTGCCGCCTTGATTACCTCGCTTACGGAAAAACCTACGCCGTTGCCGAGGTTAAAAATATTATTTTCGCCGCCGGCCAATAAATACCGCAGTGCCTTGACATGCGCCTGAGCAAGATCGCAGACATGTATATAGTCACGCACACAGGTACCGTCCTTCGTTTCGTAGTCTGTGCCAAAAACCTTAATATTCGGTCTTGTTCCGTTGGCTGCCTGCAAAACAATAGGGATAAGATGGGTTTCGGGGTTGTGATCTTCGCCGATATGCCCGCTCGGATGAGCGCCGCAGGCGTTAAAATAACGCAAGGAGGTATATTTTATGCCGTGGGCAAGACTCGTCCACTTGAACATCTGTTCCATGGCAAGCTTAGTAGCGCCGTAAGTGTTTGTCGGCTCAGTCGGATCGCTCTCCAGAATCGGAATACGCTCCGGCTCTCCGTAGGTTGCGGCTGTGGAAGAAAAGACAATTTTCTTTACCTTATTCGCAACCATGCTGGAGAGCAGCACCTGTGTCCCACCGACGTTATTTGCGTAGTATTTAAGAGGATCTGTCATACTCTCGCCCACAAGGGAATAGGCTGCAAAATGCACTACCGCGTCAATCTTTTCTTTCTTAAAAATGCCGTCAAGGAAGACTCTGTCCCTTATATCTCCGACATATAGTTTGGCGTCCGGATGGACAGCGCCTCTGTGCCCTGTTTCAAGACTATCGGCTATGACGACTTCAAAGTCTTCGTCTATAAGCTCACAGACAGTGTGGGAACCGATATAGCCCGCGCCGCCGAGTACAAGTACTTTACTCAAAATAACACCCCCGGTCTATAGTTATTCGCAATCATGCATATAAAAATGCATTTGTATGGACGGTAAGCAATATTACACACGCCGCGAGAATTTGAATGTTGCTTATTAAAGGTTATTATACATCAGCCGTCAATAGTGTGCAAACATCCTTTGTCTATTTTTTGAGACAGCAGCTCGCCTTGTATTGTCAGCTTTTGTGTGATAAAATATGTCTATGCTTTTTTAAGGAGGAATACTGCAATGCCGATAAACTGCGCTGAGATTTTTGCCCGCTGTTTTCCCTTCTGGGACAAACTGGGCGAAGGACAGAAGAAAGAGCTTTGCATCCAGACCTCCTTTGCCGAATACGACAAGGGGCAGAACATCCACGGCAATACAGGCAACTGCACAGGCGCGATCCTTGTTAAAAGCGGGTCCCTACGGGCGTATATGCTCTCGGACGAGGGAAAGGAGATTACTCTTTACAGGCTCTATCCGGGGGATATCTGCATGCTTTCCGCCTCCTGCGTTATTCAGTCAATTACTTTCGATGTCTTTGTGGATGCCGAAGTTAAAAGTGAGGTATATATTATCAGCTCCGGCGCTTTCTCAAGGCTTATGGAGGACAACGTATATGTTGAAAATTTTGCGCTCAGAATCGCGACGGAGCGTTTCTCCGAAGTCATGTGGGCGATGCAGCAGATTCTATTTATGAGTTTCGACCGCAGACTTGCCGTGTTTTTGCTCGATGAAAACGCCAAGGATGGCGGCGACACTATTAAGCTGACGCAGGAGCAAATCGCAAAATACATGGGCTCCGCGCGAGAGGTCGTTTCCCGTATGCTCAAATATTTTTCAACCGAGGGACTGGTAGAGGTGTCCCGCGGAGGCGTTAAAATTCTCGATAAAGTAAAACTGAGAGTAATAGCAGGATGAAATAAGTATAAAAAACGCTGCCGCGGATATCCGCGACAGCTCCTTTTTTATGTTCTACGTGTTAAACATGGACAATACCGAGCCTTTCGGCTGTACCCCAAGAGATTTTTTCACAAGCTCTCCGTTTTTCATAACCACTAGGGTCGGAATGCTCATTACACCGAATTTGCGTGCAAGCTCGGGTTGCTCGTCAACATTGACCTTGCAGATTTTCTTGTCTTTCACCTCACCTGCAATTTCCTCGATAACCGGCGAGAGCATCCGGCAGGGTCCGCACCATGAGGCCCAGAAATCAATCAGCACTGGAACAGGGGACTTTAACACTTCTTCTTCAAAATTATCGGACGTTACAGTTACAACTGACATATCGACATCTCCTTTGAGTTTTAAATAAATTTTTTCTTTTCTTTATCTTTATTATAGCCATCAAAACCCTTAACATCTGTGATTGGGTCACGAAAAGTGCCAATGTTGACAAGTTTTTTAGAAAAATCGACTTTTTGTGATTAATTACAAATTATACCGTTTATTACCACAATTTTTCTACACCGGATTATTCACTGACCCGACAATTGACGACAGCATTCGACCTTAGGAATGGGCTATAAATTCAATGTTGGATATTAGTGTCCAAATGAATACATAAAAGGAAGTATAGGAAGATGGGAAGAGTCAAACTAGTAATGAAAGCCGCTCAAATCGAATTTAATTGGTGGCTGATAAGAAGGGAGAGGCGAAAGGGCGCGGCATTGCTCAAAAGGGGGCATGCGCTTTCATCCACAAAAATGCTCAGACTGAACAGGCGCTATTCAAAGCACTGCGCTATTGCCGTTAAGGCTCAGCGCGAATATGAGCACTTTGCGGGTAACGGCAAAATTGCCCTGAAAATGAGGATTTAAAAAGAGAAAGGAGCAGTGTGCTTTATGTAAAAGAAAAATATTGCGTAAGCACGCAAAGCAAATGTAAGCGGTATATACTGCGGGTACGCAGCTCAGGAATAAATCGGGCAGGAGACGACAGCAGCATAACAGCAGAAGAAGACAAAACTCCCCAAGGCTTATGCCTTGGGGAGTTCCGCTAACTAAACGCCGTAGCGTTTTTGATCAGCAATCGATGTTATTAGTCGACGAAAATGTAGATCGCGGCGATAGTTGCATCGGATGCGGAGGTCGGGATGAGGTAGATTGTATCGTTTGTGGTATCGTAGGTCAGAGCGTCTGCGGTTTCGGCAGTGATCTGAGATACGGAGGTGCCGGATGCGGTTACATTGCAGAGATAGATAGCAACATTTCCTGAGAGAATGTAGGATGCATCGGTTCCGCCGTCAACTGTGAGTACGCTGTTCGAATAGGAAACGTCAACGAGGGAGATATGCTTCGCGCCAGCACTGATGTCGGTTATGAGAGCCGCTGTGTTGAACGCGCCGTTTGTGGCGTAGTCCTTAGCAAAGTACAGAACGCCCTTGCTGAGACTCTGGTAGCTGGTGACAGCTTTGTCCTTAACACCGTTGACAATCGCGGTGTAGCTGTAAAGCGTTGCGCCATTAGCGTCCTGAGCAACAGTCTCGCCGCTGGTCACGAAGATCTGATCGTAGCCAGAAGCGGAGGTCGTGGAGGATGCGCCGGTGCAGATAACGACTTGAGCATAGGTGTCGGTGGAATCAGTGAGGACGTAGACTGTGCCGCCGGCAGCATAGCTGAGAGCGTTAACTACGCCGGTCTTTACGGTATAGGTCTTGGTGGTGGAGTTGTAGTACATAAAGACTGTGCTGGAGGTTGCAATCTTGGAAGAGGTGTAGACTGTAGTAGCACCGGTCCAGGTTGCGCCAACTGATGTTGCAGAGCCGAGGAACTGGGCCTTGTTGCCTGTTACGACAAAGGAGGTGTCGCCGGAGTCGAGAGCCACGTTGCTTGCGCCCTTGGTGATATCGGTCACGTTAGCGGACTGATTCTGGGCAGCAGTCAGGCTGTAGGTTCCGTCGGAGTTCTGGGCGTAGGTATAGAAGAGGCCTGCGCCGAGGTTGCCGCTGGTGGTAAGTCCAGCAGTGGCGGATGCGACGGTTGTCAGAGTTCCGCCGTAGGAAGCGGTCTTAGAAACGGTGATGACATCCTGAGTTCCGTCCATCTTAGCAATGGCAGCCTGATATGTGTCAACGCCGAAGGTGGTTGTTTTCTGGGCTGCGGATACAAAGAAGGTGTTGGAAACAGTAGCTACGCCGGTGGGAGCAACTACAAAGACAATGTTTCCACCGTTGTCGAGATAGAAGGTGTAGCCGGCCTTGCCAATGAGAGCCTGAAGAGCCGCGCTGGTTACGTTAGCGGAAGAACCGCCGGTGATGTACAGACCGGAGGGATAGTATTTTGTGCCATTTATAGAGACATAAGAACCGTTGACATAGGAGCTGATAATTCCTGTGACAGCAGCTGCCTTCTCAACATATACCTTGCCGGTTACGGAGGTGTAGTAAAGAATGACGTCGCCCTTTACAAGGCCGGAGGGATAGGAAATCATATCGGAGGTCTTGCTGATTGTGCCGACATTAACGGTAGTCACAGCGCCGGAAGTCGTGGTGGTGGGAGCTGCTGCGAGCTTCTCAGCTGTCTTGACTGTTACGGAGACCTTGTCGTACTGGCCGTCGGAGTCTGTGTCGAGGAACTTCACGGTTGCGCCGGGAGTTGCGCAAAGAGCCTTGATAGCTGCTTCGTTCTCGGCAAGAGTATCATCCGAAGCTACGAATGAGGGGTAAGAAGCTGATGCTGCGCCGTCATTATAGTAGTAAGTGACTGCGGGGCTGGTATCAGCCTGATAGTTGATGTAATAAGCACTGGAGTTGGTGGTGAGGTTTGCAAAGCTTGTGCCGTCTGTGCTGGTTGCGAGAGTGGCGTCGCTGGTTACAAAGTTGGAAATGTTGGTGTTACCCTGCTTCCAGAAGTAGCCGGTGCTGCCGCCGACAGTTGCGGGGACGGTAACAAGGGTTGTGTAAACGTCGTCGATAATCTGAGCAAAGGTATCAGAGTTTACATCGTGAGTTCCTGCGGTGACCTTGGTGTAAGTTTCGTTGGTCTTGGAGTAGGTAACCTGGGGAACCTTGGTCAGAGCGTTGAAAACATAGAGAGCGGCTTCTTCGCGGCTTGCAGACTTGCTGAAGTCGGGAGCCTTGGAGCTTGAGAACACTTTGAACTTGTTTGCCATAACAGCGGCGTTGAGTTCCCAGCTTGCGCCAGTGAATTCGCCTGCTTTGCCGTAGCCTGCCGCCGCGAGCATCATCTTAGCGAGCTGATAGCCGGTGACATTAGCTGTGGGAGCGAATGTGCCGTCGCCCAAACCATTGATGATTCCCTGACTTACGCAGTAAGCAATGTAGGGAGCGGACCAGCGGCTCGAGGCTACATCGGTGAAACCGGTGGAGGATACGCTGAGCTTAGCTGCGACTGTGGGCCCGAGAACAGCGTAGGTAACCATTTTGGCTGCTTCTTCACGGGTGATGGTGCCGGTGGGTTTAAATGTGCCGTCGGTATAACCGTTGATTGCGCCAATGCCGTTCATGACACTGACGGCCTCACTGTACTGGATGGTGCTGTCATCGGTGAAGGTTGCGGCGGAAGCAATGCCGAACAGACCGAGGCACATAGCCAGAACGAGTACGAGGCTGAGAGTTCTGTTGAGAGATTTCATACTATGAAACTCCTCCTTCTAGTAGTACCCCTTTTTGGGGCCCTTTTATGTACAGCGCTTGATGACTTGGATATCCTAGGCCAATCATCAAACGAAAGTACCGGATTAACGGAAGAGGGATATGCCTTCTTCCTGTTGTGCTAATGCTAACACAGCTTCTCCAATAGGTCAATAATACGATTAACCATGTAATAAAACTGTAATATAGCACAATAAAACTTAGACCGGCAGACGCATGTTATGTCCGCCTATACAGACGCAGGAACTTATCCTGAAGTTCCAAGGTTATTTTAGCCATTTATGCGCATTATAGGTACGAGGTGACTATTATGGAATCAATATGGAGCGCATCGACAGACATAAAGGAAAGAGCGACATTGAAAGGCGACATCTCGGCGGATGCTGCGGTCATCGGCGGAGGACTTGCCGGCGTATTGACAGCGTATTATCTCACAAATCGGGGCATCGAAACCGTTCTTCTGGAGGCCAATCGTCTGGGTTCCGGTCAGACGAAAAACACAACCGCAAAGATAACGGCGCAGCATGAGCTTATTTATGACAGGTTAATCGGCGATTTCGGAGTACAAAAAGCACGGCAGTACGCAGATGCGAACACGCAGGCAATAAATGAATACCGGCGCTTAATTATGGATAAAAACATTGACTGCGATTTTGCCGACTGCTCCGCATATCTTTATACAAAAGAAGATACTACCCCGCTGGAAAGGGAACTCGACGCCGCGCTGAAACTTGGTTTTGACGCAGAAATTACAACCCAGACGGAGCTGCCGTTTCCCGTTAAGGGCGCACTTCGTTACGGCGGGCAGGCACAGTTCAATCCGATGAAATTCCTGGGCGAAGTATCAAGGGAACTCACAGTGTATGAGCACACAAAAGTCAAGAAGGTCGAGGAGAACCTCATCACAACGGATGAGGGATCGGTCAAAGCGAAATATATCATTTTTGCCGCACACTTTCCCTTCATAAATATTCCGGGCTATTATTGGGTAAGAATGCATCAGGGACGCAGTTATGTCCTGGCGCTTGAGAATGCCGCAAAGATGAACGGGATGTACCTTGGCATTGATCCTGACGGGCTGTCTTTCAGGAATTACGGCGATATAACGCTGCTCGGAGGCGGAGGACACCGTACGGGTGAGAACAAGGAGGGCGGACAGTATAAGAAACTGCGCCGTGAAGCCAAAAAGCTCTGGCCCGAGAGTCAGGAACTGAGACATTGGTCAGCGCAGGACTGTATGACGCCGGACAGCGTACCCTATATCGGAAGATACTCACGCTCGCGCCCCGACTGGTATGTATGCACCGGTTTCGGCAAATGGGGAATGACAAATTCAATGGTGGCCGCACAGCTTATCAGCAGAAAAATAGTGGGAGTAAAATTTCCCTCCGCGCCTGTTTTTTCTCCGCAGAGGCACACAACACCGCCAGCGGCTAAATCAATCGGCAAGAACGCGCTTAAAGCGGTAAAAGGCCTCGGTAAGGGTGTCTTTGATCTGCCCAAGGAAAGTATCAAGGACTTACCTAACGGGCACGGCGGAATAGTGGAATACGACGGCATGAAGTACGGCGTATATAAGGATGACGAGGGAAAAAGCTATATCGTAAAAATAACGTGTCCGCATTTGGGCTGCATGCTAGAATGGTATCCGGACGAAAAAAGCTGGGACTGCCGCTGTCACGGTTCGCGCTTTGATATATTCGGAAAACTCATAGACAATCCCGCGCAGGAGGATATAGAGAACTGGATAAGACCATAGAAATAGTTGAATAAGCGTGCTTAATTTGAAAAAGCGATTTACAAAAGGGTAAATTGTATCTTATAATTTATATATATGTTTCATGTAAAGATATGGAGTTCGAAAGGAGAAGGCAATGAATTATTTCAGGGAGATAAGACCGGAGCAGTTTGAATACAGTCCGTTTAAACTGATAGGCAAGGACTGGATGCTTATAACCGCCGAAAAGGATGGAAGACTCAACTCAATGACGGCCTCCTGGGGAGGGCTCGGCGTGATGTGGGAGCACAACGTCGCTTTTATCGCCATTCGTCCGCAGCGCTATACAAAGGAATTTGTGGACGGCTCCGAGGGCTTTTCTCTGACCTTTTTTGCTCCGGAATTTAAGAAGGAACTGGCGTATATCGGCTCTACATCCGGCAGGGATGAGGATAAAATCAAAAAGACCGGCCTGACGGTTCTTCACACAGACGGTGTGCCGTATTTTGAGCAGGCAAATATAGCGATAATCTGCAAAAAACTGTATGCACAGGAGTACAAGGCGGAATGCTTCATGTCGCAGGAGCTTAACAATAAAATGTACCCCGATGCCGATCAGCACACACTGTATATCGCTGAAGTTACCAAAATTCTAATTAAGCAATAGGCCGTCAATTAGCTGACGGCACACTGTTGTGACAAAGAAAGCGCCGCATTCGCGGCGCTTTTAGTTTTAGCGGCTTATACCAAAGCTTATGGCTTTTTTTGGACAGCCGTCCACGCATTCGAGACAGGAGATGCACTCAGTCGAGCTGATACTGCCCGCTTTTACCATCTTGGCGACATTCAGACTCATCGGACAATTCTTGCTACACTTTCCGCAGGAAACGCAGAGTTCGCTTTTGGCCTTCAGCCTGAACCTAGGTATGTGTAGAAGATCCGCGAGCTTTTCGCCTACGACCATAAAAGGGGCCATCCAGCAAAGACTGTGGCACATACCGCGTTTTCCGGTCAGGAGCGACAGCACGAAAATTAAGGCTGTCACAAAAAAATACATAATCACAATGGGTAAATCAAGTCCGACCATATAGAAAAAGTCGACCTTGAGGGGCCAATGCCGGACCCATAAAAACACGATAAATGAAAACCAGACTGCCCATATTATGTACTTTAAAGCGTTTTTCCATTTGCCGTTCCAGAGCTTGTCGTTTGAAAAGGAGACAAAGTCCTGTATGGCGCCGCCGGGACATAGCCATCCGCAGAAAAGCCGGCTGCCAACAATCGAAAACAGAAACAGAAGTCCGAAAACAACGGCGCTGCCGTTCAATATGCTCTGTGACGCCGACGCAATAATAACGTAAGGTGACAAAAAGAAAAATAACAGCGGAAACATCAGCGCTGTGAATGTAAGTATGCCTTTACGAATTTTTTGCCTCATTTTGTTCAGCCTCTCTTTCTGAAATTACTTGTTTTGCATCCAACGCCCAGTCCCTCATAGCGGTATAAACGTATTTCCCGCAGAGAGCGGTCAATTTATTATAAGTGTGGTCATCGCCGTGCGCTTTAAGCGCGTGAAATACTTCGAGAAAGCCGTCAAGCTCACGGACTGTCTTCTCGTTTCTTTCGATGAAATCGTCTAAATGCCCGAGCAGAACCTCCGGCTCAATGTTTGCGCCGAAGGAGATTTTAAGCAGAATTTCATATCTTATCTTCTCCACATCGGGTGGCTCCGAAAGCCACTTTTTCAGTTCGCTCCTGCCTGCAACGGTTATTGTGTACACTATCTGTCCTCGACCGGCCTCAGAATCAGACAGGTCCGATGGAACCGCGAGACCTTCAGCGACCAGCATCTTCAAAGTCGGATATATCTGCCCGTAGCTTTCCTGCCAGAAATGGCTGTATTCAAATTCGATGGATTTCTTAATCGAATATCCGGTTTGCGGGCTGTGTGCCAAAAGCCCGAGGAGCACATATTTTGTTTTTCCCGTGTTTTCTTTCATAAGCTCACCATATATCATTAAGATATATTGATAATATATCATAGTGATATATGTGTCAATAAAAATAGCAGATAAGCGAAAACTTTTTATTTCGCTTATCTGTTATGAGAAATATGTAGTATGATTTTTAGACGTTAATTTTAAAACCCACATCAATTTCACTTGCGGGTTTACCGCCGGAAACACCCCAGTTTTCTAAAGGCGGCTCATTAATAACTATCAGAATATCAGTCCCCTTGATAAAAAGGGCCTTTTCCAAATTATCAACTATAGCTTTATATAGGTTCTTTTTGGCTTTAAAGCTTCTGCCTTGAAAAATCGTCAGCTCAATTAAGATGAAATCCTCTGTTCTGTTAGATGATATTTCAAAATGCTCTTTATCAAGTTCATAAAGTCTTTGCATTCTGTCGTAGTCAGGAATTTTAAGCGCATCTACCAATGCCTGATGCACACCATCTAGCAGCGCCTTTTTATACTCAGGACTTTTTCCTTCTAACACTTCAATTTTGACGAGCGGCATAATATCCTCCTTAACACTTATCGCATTTATAAGTAATATTCACCTTGAATTCGAGTAGTGGCACTTCCACCAAAGATGACCTTGTTATTATCTTGCGATAATTTCACAACATTGAAGATTCTATCAACCCCGCCTTGCTCTATAGAAACAGCATTTCCGTTCCAAATACCGTTATTAAGCATATAATACCCAAATGCACTGTTCCCCGAGCCGGTAGCTGGGTCTTCTAAATATCCAAACTTCGGCGCAAAAACTCTTGTATGCGCGATGTTACTTTTGTTTTTAGTCTCTATAGAAAAGATTAGAATAATGTCTATTTGGTTATCGAGACAAAATTCCTTCAGGATCAATTCGTCAGGGAAAATATTAATTTCGTCTTTAAGAGTAGCTATGGGAACAATAAGAGTTCGTAATCCCGCATCAATCATGTCAATTGGATAAGTAGCGGAAATCGTTTTACTGTCAATCCGCAAGCTTCGTGATATAGTTTGCGTATTTAAAGTCGTACCTAAATAGTTTGGTAGAGGAGCGGAAATGTATATAGCATCTTTCTCCGCAATATCGTTGAAAACTGTCAGGGTCCCTTTTTTGTTAGTGTGAATTTCTATTTCTTTTTTGCTGAGCAGATTAGGTGTTTCTTTGATAAGGCTATACATACAGGCGATCGTGCCGTGTCCGCAAAAATCTACTTCGCATTCTGAAGAAAAGTATATTAGTTTATATTCGTAAGGACCTAATTTGTTGCAAAACACTACCTCAGAAACAAAGCCTTTGTGTTGCTTAGCAATAGACAGCATTTCCGCATTTGTTAAAGTCTGATTATCGTTTAAATAGATACATGCAGCAGGATTACCTAAAGATTCTCCTGAAGTAAATGCATCAATTTTCTTGTAGAAATACCGTTCCACCGCCTAGCCCTCCAACAATAAAGATACTTTGACTAATTATACTACTGAATTACTGTAACGTCCATCTTCTATTGATGTAAAGCATGCGATAGGGATATAATGAGTAATAAACAGAAATAATAAATTGGAATATGAATTAAAACAAGGCGGAGATATAATGATGCCAACAAACGAAACAATACCCAACAGACTGATCTCCGAAAAATCCCCCTACCTGCTTTCCCACGCCTACAACCCCGTGGACTGGTACCCGTGGGGCGATGAAGCGTTCAATAAAGCAAAATCCGAGGACAAACCTGTATTCCTGAGTATCGGATATAGCTGCTGTCACTGGTGCCATGTCATGGCGCACGAGTCCTTTGAGGACCTTGAGGTGGCGGAGGCGCTTAACAGGAGATTTATTGCCGTAAAATTAGACAGAGAGGAGCGCCCCGATGTGGACGCCGTGTATATGGAGGTCTGTCAGGCGATGACAGGCTCCGGCGGCTGGCCTATGACGATGATAATTACGCCGGACAAAAAGCCCTTTTACGCCGCGACCTATCTGCCAAAGAACTCTCGTTACGGTATGGCGTGGCTTCTTGACCTGCTGAGCGCGGTTTCAAACCGATGGGAGAAGGACAGAAAGGCTCTGCTCGAGAGCGGCGAGGAGATCGCGTCCTTCATGCAAAACCGGGAGAGCGCGGATTTGGGCGAGGCCGTGCCTGCAAGGGAACTTGCCCATGCAGCGAAAGTAAGTTTCCTTCGCAGCTTTGATAAAAAATGGGGCGGTTTTGGCATCGCTCCAAAATTCCCTACGCCGCACAATCTAATTTTCCTGCTCAGATTATCCTTGCTCGAGAATGATGATGACGCAAAACGCATGGCGGAGAAAACGCTTGAGCAAATATATCGCGGCGGGATATTCGACCACATCGGCGGCGGCTTTTCCCGCTATTCCACCGACGAAAAATGGCTTATACCGCACTTTGAAAAAATGCTCTATGATAACGCCCTGCTTGTATGGGCCTATACCGAAGCCTTTTTGCTGACAAAGCGTCCGCTATACCGAATTGTAGCGAGAAAAACGATAGATTACGTCCTGAAAGAGCTCAGGGATATTTCCGGCGGTTTCATATGCGGCCAGGACGCGGACAGCGAGGGCGTGGAGGGGAAATACTACGGTTTTACGAAAGAGGAAATCGAAAGCGTGCTCGGCAAAGAGAACGCGGAATTGTTTTGCCGGCGTTTCGGGATATCCGAAAACGGAAATTTTGAAGGGAGAAGTATTCCTAATCTGTTGAGCTGCGAAGAATTCGAAACTGAGGAGCCAATAATTGCTGTGCTTATCGAGAAACTATACGAATATAGGCGTCTTAGGACTACTTTAAATAAGGACGACAAAATACTGACCTCGTGGAACGCACTCATGATAATCGCGCTCTCTAAAGCGGGCTTGGTTTTCAATGATGAGGAATATTTTAACGCCGCAAAAGCTGCGGGGAAGTTCGTCTCCAAAAATCTTAAGGACGACAATGGACGCTTGAAAATCCGCTGGAAAGATGGCGAAGCGGCGATGGAAGGCATAATCGACGATTATGCGTTTTTCGGTCTGGCGCTCATTTCGCTATATGAAATTTCCTTTGACACAGACTATCTTACTGCGGTGGGAGAGCTGGCCGATATTATGGATGAATTGTTCCTCGACGAGCAAAACGGCGGATATTTCATGTATTCGAAGGACGCGGAGCAGCTAATCACTAGACCGAAACCCACTTATGACGGGGCTATTCCCTCAGGAAACTCCGCGGCAGCGCTCTTTCTTTTAAGACTTGCGAGGCTTACTGCCGACAACAAATTAGCAAAAATCGCCGAAAAGCAGCTTGCTTTCGTTTCAGCGGCGGCGAGTGCACAAAGCTCTGCATACAGTCTGTCTCTGATTGCGCTTATGGAAGCGGAATACCCAACGGCCGACTTAATCTGCGTTTCGGCGAAAAACGAAATTCCAGCAGAGCTGACGGAGCTTATATCCGGAAGAGCGTCAGGAAGTCTTTCAGTTCTGCTCAAAACACCAGAAAACGCGGAAAGGCTAGCGAAAGCTGCCCCGTTTACGCTTGAATACCCCATACCCCCCAGCGGAAAAATTTATTATTTATGTCGTGGCAAAACCTGCTCTGAGCCTGTGGATAAACTTGAAAAAATATCCGAGTTGCTTCCTTAATACCGTAAAAATCATAGAAAAAGCTGCTATTCCAGACCATACTGTTAATTTCCGAAAACAGCTTAACCCCTTATTATATGTGAGGGGTTATTTTTATGCCAATTTTTCGTGACCTTTAAGACGCCTTTCACATATGATGTGTTGAGCGTGGCTTACGCTCTTATTCTGGAAATTGCGAGAATATTCTCGAAAGAGGATATCGGTTCTACCTAACTGATAAATTCCGGCGGGTAAAATCCACGGAAAAATCGAGTTTTAGGAATTTGGTTAAGGAAAGGAGGGACTCGATGAATTGTGATAGAACATGCGGGAATTCCTGCGGTATCTGCCTGAGCGTTCTTGCAGCAGTCGTGGTAGCTACTATAGTAGCGCTCCTGTTTGCATTTGACTCGATTGGGAGCATTGTGACGGTGCTTTGGATTCTGTTCGGTTTTGCGGCGCTGATGCTGATTTTCTTTGTGGTGGGCCTATTCTCCTCATCACTGACTTGGCGCTCGATCCTAGGATGCTGCCTATGCTGTAACGGAGCAGTTATGCTGGCTGCAATTATCGGCACAATTATTGTGACTTTGATTGCGCTTTCAATTACTCTTGTAATAACTGAGATTTTTTCAATAGTTTTAGTTGCACTTGCTGCATTTTTCGCAACCTTGTTGCTGATAGAGTTCATTCGGCTGCTTGGCTGTCTGCTAAACGGAGTTTGCTGCCGCTGTGACGACTAGTCTGGGCTGAGAATCTATAAGATAAAGCGTCATAGATAAAAGGAACTGCCGCAAATCGCGGCAGTTCCCTGTTATGAAAGATATTTTCAGCCTTTTTCTTGGATATCCGATTCCAAGGTCGCGCAGAGCGCGTCCGCAAGAGCCTCAAGCTCTGCTTCCTGCCCTGACTTGAGAGACGACTTAAGTGATACAGTGGGTTCAATGACGGTCATATTTTTCATGCCTGATACGATTTCCCGCATCTGCTTTCCGCTCTGTGCCGCCCAGGTGCCGTTTTCGATGAATGCGACGGTGCGGTTCTGAAGAGCGTGCGCTTTGAGAGCCAGAAGCAGAGTTTCCATCGCGGAGAAGATGCCGCCGTTATAGGTTGAGGAAGCGAAAACGATGTGGCTGAAGCGGAAGCTGTCCGAAACAATATAAGAGGGATGCACCGAGGAAACGTCATACATTTGTATATTGTGCACACCCCTGTCGGAGAGCTTCATCGCCATTATTTCGGCAGCGTTCTGCGTGTTGCCGTAAATTGAGGCATAGGGAATAATTACGCCCAGTTCCTCAGGCTCCCATGCGGCCCATTTCTGGTATTTATCAACATAGAAACCAATGTTTTTCCGCCAGATGGGACCATGCAGAGGGCAGATCATTTTGATTTCGAGAGGGCAGACCTTGTTCAGCAGTGCCTGCACCTGCGCGCCGTATTTTCCGACTATGTTCGAATAATAGCGCCTCGCGTCGGGCAGCCAGTCGGCTTCAAAATCCATTTCGTCGGCGAAGATGTTGCCTCCGAGCGCGCCGAAGGTTCCGAAAGCGTCCGCGGAGAAAAGCACCTTTTCGGTTTCGTCATAGGTCACCATGACCTCCGGCCAATGAACCATAGGCGCCATATAAAACGCGAGCGTATGCCTGCCGGTACAGAGCGTTTCGCCCTCGCCTACGATTACCGCGCGGGAATCAACATCAAAATCGAAAAACTGCTTTATCATCGCGAGCGTCTTTGTGTTGACGACGAGCTTCACTTCGGGATGGCGCAGAACCAGCTCGCCGAGCGTCGCGCAATGGTCGGGCTCCATGTGGTCGACTACCGCGTAATCCAGCGCACGTCCGCCGAGAACAAACTCGAGATTCTCGAAGAAGCGTCCGCTGACGGCTTTATCGACAGTATCCATAAGAACGGTTTTTTCATCGTCGATGAGGTAGGAGTTATAGGAAATGCCTCTTGGAATGGGGAAGGCGTTTTCAAATCGTGCAAGTCTTCTGTCGCTCGCACCGAGCCAGTATATTTCGTCCGTCAGTTTTTTAGTGCAGTGCATATTAGCCTCCGTTTCTGTCTCTAATTGTTGCAATAAAGACTCATGCCCACAAGCAGGCAGCCTTCGATATAGGGCAGGCCGCTCTCGCTCAGATACGAGATAAGCTCATTGCTCTCCGCCCCGGGCTGAATGACGACGCATTTGAAAGGCTTTTCATATTCCTTAATGAGCGCCAACCCCTTCACGGGATTTATGCAGAGGTCTATAATGTCGACATTTTCGCCTACCTCGTTCAAGGATACAAGCTCCTTGCCTACACCGTAAACGGTGTAGCCGTTTTCAATAAGGCGGTTTTTGATTTTGCAGGCGTATTTTTCCTCGGTCAGCGTGTCGCCGACCACGGCAAAAACTTTCTGCTGCATAACATCTTTAAGGTCCATATCTTCCTCCAAACATCGAATAATTACGTCGCTTTCCTTCGGTGACAGCTTCTCCGGAAATATGACTTTTTATTTCATTCCTTCTGTAACAGCAGACGACCTGCGTCGCCTCGTCCTGTAAATTCGCCGTTATCGACAGCGAGAGCGCCGTTTACCATGACAAAATTGAGCCCAACAGGTCTTCCTTCTTCAGATGCGCCGGGACCAATATTCTCTTCGTCAAAGACAGTTATGTCGGCAAAGAAACCCTCTTTAAGCAGTCCACGCTCGGGTATCAGGTAGCGCTCCGCCGCCATGCCGGTCATGCGGTGAATCATATTCTTCAGCTCAAACCCGTTTTCACGCGCGAGCTTCAAAAACCGCGGGAAGCACAGGAAGCAGGACGGGTTCTGCTTGCCCCGCTCCTCAATCCATGCATCGGTCATGAAGTAGCAGTTTTCGTCCCGCATCAGTTTAAGTATTATCTCATCTGTCAGATACCTGTGCATAAGCACGAGACCGCGCCCCTCGCTCAGGTCAACCAGCCTTATGTAGGCGTCAAGATGAGAGATGCCCCATTCCTTTGCTAGCTGTGCAACTGTCTTTCCAATAAGCGCCTCCTGTCCCTCCGCGACCCAGGTCATCACAATGTCGTTAAAGTTGAAGCCCAGAACCCGCTTCGTGAGGCCGATTTCAAAGGCAAGACGGAGCTTTGCAAGCCCCTTGTTCCGCTTCTCCTTCGGCATCGAGAGATACCATGCCGGCAGCACGACGGTTATTACCGACGCGCCGTAGGTGAGAGAATAGGAGTCATATTTTAATTCGAAGCCCTCCCCGTTCAGGCGCTTGATTATTGCCAGCGCTTCGTCGACGGTTTTCCAGCTCTTTTCGCCCACGAATATTAGGTGTGAGTGCTGAAGCTTCACACCGGTATCGCGGATAAGCCTTTCCATTTCGTCTATGGCTCGCAGGTTGTGCGCCCTGCCGCCGATGGGAGGATTGTAGGAGGTTGAGGCGGCTGAATTTGCTCTGCCGTGGATAGTCAGAATCTTGCCATGCTTAGCGCAGATAGCGGCAGCGCGTCGCAGCTCCTCGTAAGGAGCGTAGCGGTCGGGCTCATACATCAGGCCGAACGAAATGCCTGCGGCGCCGTCTATAAGCGTCTGCTCGAGTATCTCCTCGGTATGGCTGAGTTCCTCCTCGGTGAGCTCGCGGTTGTCATAGCCCGCGACGCTGATTCTCGCGCTCTCGTGTCCGTAGAGCGGAACCATGTTGACGGGAAGGTTCTTTATCGCTGCGGCAAACGCCGGCAGGGTACTGGTGTCCTCAGAGATTTTTTTAATTTCCATGATGCCGCTGCCTATCAAATCATGGTATTTAGTACCCTTGTCGTATCCGAAGGGACAGGCACCGCAGTTACCTGTAACCTGCGTCGTAATACCTTGCTCGAGAAACGGCGCAAAAAAGCGTTCATTGTTCTTGCGCGGAGCAAACCAGTCGTTGTGCGAGTGAACATCGATGAAGCCGGGCGCGACGACAAGTCCCGCGCAGTCGATAACTTTATCGGCTTCGCAGCCCAGGTCTTTGCCGATTTTTTGAATTCTGTCGGCCTCGACAAGTATGTCCGCAAAATAAGGCTCCGAACCCGAGCCGTCAACAATCTTTCCGTTTTTCAGCAGCGTTTTCATGAATATCACCTCATAGTTTTGTTTGATACTAAAATACTACATTTGGAGTGGGATTGGAAGAGGGGAGGGAGAAAAGTAATTATAATTTTGAATAATCATTTAATTCATGACCATATTTATTTTTTATATATTGTTTCATTTCCCTATCAGCTTCTTCAATCTGCTCCTTAGTAATTGTCAGCAAGTATTTCTCGGATATGGGAAAGATTTCAATGAATTTGAGCCTATTCTCTGCAAGTGCAATCAGGTTTGCTGTCATGCTCTTATCAGCGATTTCATTTGGCTCGTAGAAATCGTACTGAAACATATCTGAGTAGAGATTGGCCATCTTCAATTCATCCATATCGTTAATTAATGCTTTTATCAACTCGGGATTAGTGAAGTTTTCATCGTTTGAAACGAATATGTTTTCGAATAATTCAATGGTTTGATTTTTCGCTTTATGGTTGCGTATTCTTTTCCAAAAATTTTTCCAATTAAGGGTGCCTCTGACATAATCAATTGCCGCACTACTAATTAATAAATATTTACCAATTTCTTCGCATGCAATCGAAGCCAAAAAATATGCTCTTGCAATCATCCCGTTTTCAAATAGCAGTTTTGATTCTATAATGAGATTATTCGCGTTTAAGAGTGTTTTATTTCTGGCAGTTATAAATTGCTCACGGGTTAAATCGCCATAATACCTATTTAGCGGCATATTCTTACTCCAGTTAAAGAATTTGTTAAATTATTATTCTTATTTCCACCATACCCCAAACCCACTCTTTCGTCAACATCCACCCCCCCGCAAAATTAACAGAAAGTTGATGATTTATCAAGGATAACAAGCTATTATATATTCAACAGAGTATACTATTTAAACGCACGAAAATACAGACTCAAGGAGGACGCTATGTATTTCGACATGACATACCTTTACCTTGTTCTGCCCGCGATTATACTGGCAATGTGGGCAAGCGCAAGAGTAAAATCAACTTTTAAAAGATATGACCGGCAGTTTTCGGCCTCACATATAACGGGCGCGCAGGCGGCCCAGAGAGTCTTATACGCAAACGGACTCACTAACATCCGCATCGAGCGCATTTCGGGCAATCTCACCGACAACTACGACCCAAGGGACAACGTCATCCGACTTTCCCAGCCCGTTTATGACAGTACCTCAACCGCGGCAATCGGAGTTGCCTGCCACGAGGCGGGGCACGCTTTGCAGTACGCGGAAGGCTATGTTCCGATTAAGCTCCGCACCGCGATTATTCCGGCGACGAACATCGGCTCAAAGCTCGCAATGCCGCTCATTATTATCGGACTAATTATGAGCTATTATGCGAAAGACTTAGTGGTGGTTGCCTATGGCGGCATTATACTCTTTGCGGTCTGTGTGGCCTTCCAGATAATCACACTGCCCGTGGAATTCAACGCTAGCCACCGCGCGCTTTTAGCAATCGAGGGGCAGGGCATGCTGACGGAAGATGAGCTATCTGGCTCGCGCAGAGTTCTGCACGCCGCCGCGCTGACCTATGTCGCGGCTCTGGCCGTTTCGCTTGCTCAGCTTCTGCGTTTTTTGCTGCTTGTTAGTAACAGACGCAGCTAAAGCACTTAGCTTAATATAGACGAAAGCACTGGGAACATAAGTTTCCAGTGCTTTCGCGTTCAAAGCTCGGGGCAGAAATCCGCGCGTTGAACCGGGAAGAAGGAATATGAGTTAATCAGAGTCTTACAACGGTAGTGAGGTATTCGCCGATAGCGTCCTGCACCTCATCGGGCGTTTTGTAGCGTCCGTCGATGCAGTCGACGTCGAGCAGCAGCGTCAGTATGCCGTAGTTCGACTGGATGTAGTCGGACAGTATCTTTGTCGAGGCCCAAGTGTGCTTGCAGCCGACGTGTCCGAGGAAAATGGAGGTATTGATGTTGAAGTTATCCATGAGGTACTTGATGCGGTCACAGTAGTATTCGACGGGGCCTGCCGCACCGTGTATCATCGGCAGATTCGTCATTTTCCTTGCCATAACCTTGAAGCAGTCGTCTTGGTCGTCTAAATGCTCATAGATATCGGCACGGTAGTGACCGAGAACATCCATTATGCAGACAGCGCCGTATTCACGCTCAAGATAGCCGTAAGTTTTGAGGTTGGTCCAGAGCATGTTCTGGAGGAAGAGCATACGGTATTTCTCGCCGTTCATGCAGGCTCCCATTTCGAGGTCAATCATCATTTGGCCGACTTCAAGCTCTTTTTCGAGGAACGAAACCATTGCGGGATCTGCGGCCTGACCGCTCATGCAGGCGTTCGTGACGAGGATGGTTCCGGGCAGCGGGCAGGGGGAGTGCTTCCTGAGGTTTGCACACTGTTCAAGCAGTTCGTTGGTCCTGTTGGCAACCTTCAGACTCTCCTTGACCTTGTCCCAGTCCATTTTTTTACCGGTGAGGTTTTCCATGAAGACTACGAATTCCTTCGCCTGCTGGGCCAGATAGGCGA
>JASDTK010000013.1:13619-16965 GCA_041891555.1 Oscillospiraceae bacterium | reverse complement strand
CCCCACATCTTTGACATGATAGGGTAGGCTATACGCGAAGAATCGCAGGGCACAGTAGAATATACAAATGCATCTGGTGTAACGCCGTACTGATCCGTGAGCAGAACGCCCATCTCCACCTTGTCGAGCGCACACATGCTCTGGTTGGTCTTGGCTTCGCAAACGTCGATGAACTTTGCAGTCATATCGGTGTTCGGAGCCGTCGACAGCGGCAGCTGATCCAGATAGTAGGGCTGGCAATCGAAGGCATAGATTAGGTCTGCCGGAATGGGGCCGCCGAAAGCGATGACCTTTTTGCCGTTCTTGTGCGCGTCACGTATCGTTGCCCACTGCGCGACCTGTATATCGAATATCCATCTGCCGTCGGGGTCCTTGTTAAGGCAATGCTCAAGCTTGCTTTCGGCCGTGCCGGCAATATAATCGAGAGTGCTCATCTCTCCGCCAATAACTTTTTGTAGTCCGGTATCAACATATGCCATTTTCAGACCTCCTTCTCAATCATTTCAATGAATGCTTCCGCGCGTATTTCAAGCTGGCCGATATTTGCAAGCTTCTCCTCGCGCTCCAGATAAAGAACGGGAACTCCCGCTTCCTTTAGGACGGGCTCAAGATAGGTGTTCTCGCCGCCCCAGCATTCGCAGTTCTGCATCTTCTCATAAATAAGTCCGTCAACCTTGTAATCAACCGCTCTTTTGGCGACAAAATCATGGAGCTTGTCACGGTTGTCTATCATTCGCGGACATACGATACGGTCAAGGTAATAACTCGCGATGGAGCCGAAAACGTCGGTTTTATCGGCCTTGAGTTCGTCGCCGAAGGTCATGCTGCCGAGGCAGAGCGCGTCCGCAACGACAAGTCCGCCCTTGTCTTCAATTGCCTTGACATAAGCGGGGTTATCCAGCGCGCTTCCGATAATCATCAGGCGTGCGCGGTAATCAGTTACGGGCTTCCTATTTGGAACATCGGCAAGGAAAGCCTTTAATAGCTCGATGTATTCCTCAATCGGCATATTGGTTTCCGCAAGCATAATTGTAAGGGCTTCCGCACCGGTAATTACCGGGTTCTCGTCCTTTTGAAGCTCAAGCACTTTTTTTACGAGCGTGCGGGCCTCGTTGTAAACCTCGATGGACTTGAGAAGTTTCTCGTCGGTTATCTTGTTTCCGGAGAGCTTTTCAAGCTCGGCAGCGAGGATTTTCAGCTCTTCCTTGTAATATGCCCTTGTTGTTGCGCTGTTCATACGCGGTGCACCTATTTCGATTATGGTCTGCTCCTTGCCGTTTTTCTTAGAATACGCCTTCCAGTTGTCGTAGATTCTGACAGCCTGCATACAGCCGTCCGACGTAACGAGTCCGTCAAGCTCGTATACTCCGTCGATGAAATACTGAAGGATAGATTTTGCGAAGCTGCAGCTGAAGCTGGACATCCATACCTCAGCCTCGCTGTAGTCGCTGCAGCCCGTTGCCCTGAGTCTTACGGGCAGTACATCCGCCGCATGGAAGATTTCCTGTGGGACGTGGCAGCATACTACACCCAGAGCCTTTTTGCCGGAGCCTCTCCATGCTCCGACCGACTCTTTCGAGATTTTTGCGTCAAATAATTTCCTGTAATCCATGTGTCTCCTCCTTAATTGCTTTTTTTTGAATATCGATCAGTTAATAGTCCATACGAGAGAACCTTTAGCGAGACAGAAAAACGGCACCTAATCCTGCCGTTTTCGTGCAAAGCGCTGTAAATAATCAATAAACAAAGGTCGTTCAATTAATATTTATAATATATTTTATACAAATAAATAATAAAGAAATTATTTTACAGATTAGTTCCATTATAGTACTATAATTAAAAAAAGTCCTGTTTGGAGGCGTGATGATGAAGGAATTGACAAAGGATTTTATATTGTACTCGTTTAACCGTCTCCTGCGCGAGCATCAGTTCGAGGACATCACGGTCAAGATGATAATGGAGGCGAGCGGAGTCTCAAAATCGACCTTCTACAGGCATTATCTGGACAAATATGATGTGATGAACTACAACTATAAAAAGAAACTTGACGAGTGGGTAAAGTCACAGAACTGCAAGAGCTGGCGCGAGCTGTATCAGAGAATATTCCGCGCGACCGACAGGGACAGAAACCGCGAAAAGAACGCTTTTTCCTATGTTGGGCCGAACTCATATTCGGCATTCCTCTATGATTATTCCTACGCCATGATCGAGCAAATCACGACAAAGAGCAGGGGCAAGCCGCTGACAAAGGAGGAGCGCCTGCAGCTTTCACTGTTCTGCTATGGCGGGATTGCGCTTGATATGGACTGGATAAACAAAAAAATAAGCTGCACTACAGAGGATATTGCCGAACAGGTATATCTCGCAATGCCCGCTACGCTCCGCGACGAGTGGTGCAACTGGCCGGTTGAAAATTGAAATCGCATAATGAAGGGCGGTGAAAACTTTTGTTTTTACCGTCCTTCATCTTTTCATTTATCACTGTTCTTAATCTGGCGGCATAGCTTGATTTGAGGTGATACAAATGGCACAAAACCAGGTTACGTGTAAAAAATGTGTGCTTAAGGACAGATTGAGATATAACGGTGTGACACTTGTGACATACGCAATTGAGTATCCCAAGTTTTGCTCTTCCCGTTACAGGGCCTGTTTGACAACGGTGAACGAATACTACAAGAATAGGGCACTGGAATTCCGGCGGTATTGCGAAACGGAACTGTTTGACATGGCCGTCGAACAGTATAGGGGCGATATTGAAAATAACTTTCCGGTGCGGGTATTCGAGGCCTTATCGACATTCGAGGCCACATATTTATGCTCGTGTATAATAAGCCTTTATACAGATGAATACGAATTCACAGGCGGAGCACACGGCAATACGGTCAGAGACTCTCAAACATGGAATCTGCAGTATTGCTGTCTATTAGAGCTGTTCCAATTGGTACGCTGTTTGCCTGACTATAAGCCCTATATTCTCTCGGCGGTCGAAGAACAGATAAGCCGCGAGCCCGAAATTTATTTTGAGAACTATAAAGAGCTGATCTCCGATACTTTCAATGAAGAGAGCTTTTACTGTACGCCTCGAGGACTTGTGGTATACTATCAGCAATATGATATTGCCCCCTATTCAAGCGGTATAAGGGAATTCCTTTTACCCTATTCCTGCTGCGTGATAGAGCCACGAAATTGCTGCTGAATGCTGCACCCGCGAAAAATGCGGCGGACTGCTTGGAACTCGAACACAAGGACGCGTATACTCTGGCGGCGATTCTCTGAACGTGATAATTAATATATGCAAAACGCCCCGCGGCTTTGTGCCGTGGGGCGTTTGAAACTTTTGAAGTAA
>JASDTK010000013.1:0-13609 GCA_041891555.1 Oscillospiraceae bacterium | reverse complement strand
CTTCAAAGCCAAGGATTATCAGTCCCCACAATTAAAGACTACAATGTTTATCCAAATCGCGAATTGCATCATAACAGCGAGGGTGCTATAGTAAAAAAGTGGGGAGTATAACTATCTACTTACCACATAACAGGCGGTATATTCGTCTCCTTAAAACCATAGTTTGGAGTATAGATATGAATAAGCGCAAAAATAATTTCAGCACGGACGGCCTTATCAAGATAAGTGAGCTTGCCACATTGGCAGGAGAAAGCGTTTCGACCGTCAAATATTACGTCAAGGAAGGACTTGTTGAAACCGCCTGTAAAACAGGCAAAAACATGGCTTACTACGCGCCCGAAAGCGTGGAGCGTGTGAAGCTCATCAGAACGCTTCAGACCGAGAAATTTTATCCTCTCGCGGTCATTAAGCATATGCTCAGGAATAAGGCCGCGGGGGCAGCGGAGTTCGAGCTGCTTGATATAATCAACAAAGCGGACCAGTCCGATTATTATGAACGCCTGCCCGTTTCGGAAGCGGCTAAGGAAGCAAAGCTAAAGCCGCGTGAGGTGGAAGCTATCATCAGCGCAGGTCTTATTGTCCCCACCATGAGCGGACACAACCGTATGTGTACACACGGTGACTGCCGTCTGATGAAGCTCGTAAAAACACGCATGACGGCGGGCATACCTCTTGAACAATCGATTGAGACCTTTTCCATGTATGAATCCCATCTGCGTGACACAACTAAAAAGGACATTGAGAGTCTGGTTCGGGAAAGTATTCTCGTAAAAGCCCTCAGCACTGAGGACATTATGAATATCATTAACGTTTCCGACGAAACACTGGACAGCTTCATAGGCATGAAGCGCTATGCCATGAACGCTTCACTGGGTGCGGAGTATATCGAAAAGACGGAAAAACTGCTGCCGAGGCTCGACGCCTTCGGAAAGGGAGTTTCCGCGATACTTAGGACTCTGTCCTATGCCGGGACAGCGGAAAAGCTTGAAAAAGCGCTGGCCGGGGAGGAGAGCGCAGACAAACCCTTTGCTCTTTACAGCGAACTGCTCCGAATCAGCGGTACGGGACTTGCGAATACTCTGTCGGTACTGCTTCGCGCGGGCAATTATCTGAAGGAAACCGGCCCAAGAACAGACAGATCGGAGCTCAATATGGCATACGACGCTCTGAGGCTGGGTTTTATGACCTTTGCGCCGGAGGAATTCGGCTATGACCCTGTTAAGGCTGAAACGGAATTTGTTGACAACACCGCTGATAAAGCCTTTACGGAATCTGTTCTGCGGCTCATACAAAAGCTGCGGGATTAAAATAAGTGAGAGAAAACAAGGAGGAAAAAGTGTGAAAGACCAAAACGCACTGGCATACATCAACATGTTTGCGGTTCTCAAGGACTTGGAGAAGCTCTGTGAGCTCGACGAGCGGGCCAAAAAGCTGGCGTCGCCCGCAAAGCCCGTTTCCGTCAGCTTCAATGTCGGGAACGGACCTCTCGCAACCCTATCCTTTGAAGGCGGCAAATGCACGATGACAGAGGGACTCGGCGGACAGATCAAGCTGAAGCTTTCATCGCCGGAAGCCTTCAACCAGATGATTGACGGAACCAAGAATCCACTGCCGTACGGCGGACTCACGAAACTCAAATTCCTTACGAGCGACTTCAAAGAACTGACAGATAGTCTGAATAAGTATCTGCGTGCTGATGAAGCCTCGCTTAAGGACAGAAAATTTTATGAAAAAAGCACGACTATGATGTTTTATCTTGTCGCAAATGCGCTTTCAGCTATTGCCAATAACGACGAGCTTGGAAAAATCAGCGCATCAAAGATACCCGACGGCTCAATAGCGATGGAGATTACTGGCGGCCCCTGCGCTGAAATTGTAGTTAAGGACGGACATTTGACTACCTATAACCGCAAGGCAGCAACCCCCCGTTCTTTCATGATTTTTGCTGACTATGACACTGCGCGCGGACTGTTCGACGGATCGACGGAGTCCATGAGCGCTCTTGCAGGCGGGAAGCTTGTCATGAAGGGCTTTATACCCATGATTGAGCATCTTAACATGGTCTTATCCCGCGTCGCGGTCTATCTTGCATAGGAGGAATGAATATGAATACATACACCTATCCTAAGAGCGAAGAAATGCTTCAAAGAGCGACAAAGGTAATTCCTGCCGGTATTTATGGCCATCAGGGGCCAGCCGAGGGATGCCATATTCCTATAAACGCATATCCGAAATATTGCGACCGCGCCAAGGGCAGCTATTTCTGGGATTTGGACGGCAACAGGTTCATCGATTATATGTGCGCCTATGGCCCCAACATTCTCGGCTACTGCGACGACGATATTAACGCTGCCGCTAAAGCACAGATGGATATAGCAGACTGCACCACGGCGCCCTCCTATAAAATGGTTGAGTTTGCAGAGCTTATGACCGATACTGTCACTATGGCGGACTGGGCGTTCTTTGCCAAAAACGGCGGAGACACCACAACGCTTGCAGTGCTTATCTCGCGCGCGGCTACCAGAAAAAAGAAAATAATCTTTGTCAAGGGCTATTATCACGGCGTACATCAATGGACGCAGAGCGCAGACGCCCCCTGGGTTCTAAAGGGCGAGGTCGAGAATAACCTGATGGTCGATTTCAACGACATTGAGGGACTGAAAAAGGTTATTGAGGAAAACAAGGACGATATTGCCTGCTTCATTTCCACTCCCTATATGCATGGCAACTTTATCGACAACGTTCTTCCCGGGGAAGGCTACTGGCAGGCCGTTCGCAAGCTCTGCACCGATAACGGAATAGTCCTTATAATCGATGACGTCCGCGCGGGTTTCCGCCTCGACGTAGCGGGAAGCGACCACTATTACGGCTTCGAAGCTGACCTTCTGTGCCTCTGCAAGGGCATTGCAAACGGCTACAACGTCTCCTGCCTCTGCGGCAAGGACTTTTTAAAACCGGTTGCCTCGTCAATTTCCTACACGGGCAGCTACTGGATGAGCGCGGTGCCATTCGTGGCCGGCATAACCTGCATTAACAAGATGAAAGCCCTCGGCGGCGGTGCGAAGCATCTGGAGCTGGGGCGTAAGATTTGCGACAGCCTTGCAAAGGCAGCAAAGGAGAACGGAGTCAAGCTCAGCATCAGCGGCGAACCAAGCCTGTTCTATCTGATGATTCAGGACGACAACAGCCTTATCCTGCATCAGGAATGGGTTGCAGAAATGGTCAAGCGTGGCATCTTTATTACCAACCACCATAACCACTTCACGAACCTGTCCCTGACAGACGAGGATATTAACTTCACCGCCGAAGTCGCGGATGAGGCGTTCAAGGTGCTCGTTAAAAATCACCCCGAAGTTTATAAAAAATAGGAGGATGCTGGCTTATGGGACTTACAAAATCCGAATGGATTGAGCTGGAAAAGAAGGCATCCGCCGTCCGTCAGCTCACGCTTGATACCTGCTACTGGGCGGGAGGAGCGCATATGGGCGGAAGCCTGAGCGCAACCGACTTTTTGACTGTTCTTTATTTCAAATATTTAAATTTTGATCCAAAAAATTGCGAGGATGAAAACCGTGACCGCTGCATTGTCAGTAAGGGACATATAGGCGTCGCTATTGCCGCTCTATTTTCCGAACTGGGACTGCTGGACAGGGAAGAACTTAAAACCTTCAACCTCACTGGCTCAAGGCTCGGAGTACATCTGGACAGCCGCAAGGTAAAAGGACTTGAAGCCTCGACGGGCTCTCTGGGCCACGGCAGCGCGCTTGCACTGGGAACGGCTCTAGCGGCTCGCTTACAGGGCAAAACCTATAAGACATGGGTGCTTCTGGGTGACGGCGAATGCGACGAGGGCAGCGTTTGGGAGGCCGCAATGGCAACCGCAAACTTCAAAGCCACGAATTTAATTACCGTTGTTGACCGCAACAAGTTCATGATAGACGGCAACACCGAGGACGTTATGAAGCTTGAGCCCTTTGCCGATAAATGGCGCGCCTTTGGCTTTGAGGTCATCGAGGTCGACGGACATCACATTTCAAAGCTCGCCGACGCTATGGAGAGAGCAATCCAGGCAAAGGATAAGCCTGTCTGCCTGATTCTAGACACTCTGAAGGGCGAGGGCATAAGCTTTATGGCAGGCAACCACAAGTGGCATTACGGCGCTATGGACGAGGCAAAGTACGAGGAGGCAAAGAAGGATATTCTTGATTACGAAGCTAAGCGTCTTGAGCGCGTAGAGAAGGAGGCGTGAGTTATGGGCGGAATGAACTATACTGTAACTGACTCAAAGAAACTTGCAACCGCCGAGATTTACGGCAAAACTCTCTGCGAACTGGGCGAAAAGGACAAAAGAGTCGTCGCGCTTACGGCTGACCTTGCCGGATCTACGAAAATCGGTGATTTCAAAGAGAAATATCCTGATCGTTTCTTTAACGTCGGTATAGCCGAACAGAACCTTTTCGGCATCGCCGCAGGTATGGCAAGGTCGGGGCTCATACCCTTTATCAGTACATTTTCGGTCTTCGCGAGTATGAGGGCAACCGATCAGCTACATACCGATATCTGCTATCAGAACGCGAATGTTAAAATCATCGGTTCTCACAGCGGCACCTCTTACGGTCAGGCTGGAAGCACCCACCACGCAATTGAAGATATCGCGGTGGTTCGCTCCATTGCAAACCTCAAGGTCATAGTCCCAGCGGACGGCTTTGAGACTGCAAACGCTGTTCGCGCAGCTCACGCGATGGACGGCCCTGTCTACATTCGCATAAACCGCGGCTTTGACATGAATGTCTATGAAAACGAGGACTACGGTTTCGAGTTCGGCAAGGGCGTTTTGATGAACGACGGAAGCGACCTTACAGTTATCGCGAACGGCTGCTGCGTGTTTCAGGCGGTTCAGGCGGCAAGGATACTTGAGAGTGATTACGGCATCCACGCAAGAGTCATCAACCTCCATACCATAAAGCCCATTGACCGCGATATTATCCTCAAGGCCGCGGAAGAAACCCGCCGTATAATCACCGTCGAGGATCATACGATTTTAGGCGGACTTGGCACCGCCGTCGGCGAAGTTGTGCTTGAGAGCGGGCGCGCCTGTGCCTTCAAAAAGCTCGGCCTGAATGACCGCTTCAGCGCGATCGGTTTCCACGAGGATCTCATGCATATGAACGGTATCGACACCGAAGGTATAGTCATAACAGCGGTCGATATGATGAAGCGCGCACACGTTGTCGAGATTTCCGCGGACGGCAAAACGACCAAGGCTTTGAAGTTTGATGACCGTGACTTTGAGGCGGAGATCGACTGGACTGATGAGGTGTGAGGATGAAGGACACAGCTATCACTCAGGATGACCTTTATGCCGCACGGATATTTTTCAACGCCGCGCTGCCGCTTCTGAAGATCGTCATCCAGAGCAAGCCGAACATAAGAAAGAAATTCGAAAACAAGAATTTGGTTTTTCAAATCTCGTCGCTTTACGATAAGGCTCCCGGCGGAAAGATGGCAACGCATCTAATTTTCAATAAAGGCGAGATTACAGTCAAGGTTTCCGAAATACATCCGAAGCCCGATATTGAGTTTGTTTTTCCCGACATTAAGAAGTTCATCATTTTCTTTTCCGGAAAGGGTATGCCTCTGCCGAAAATGAAGGGTATCGTCAAAAACTTCGGAAGCTTCATTGCAGTTATGCAGGGACTTCTGACAATGTCAAAGCTGCTCGGAGCGGAGGATGCGCCGAAGGACGTCGCGGATCAGGAGCTTCTTGTAAAGCTGTTTTTCTATCTCCTGCCGAACGGCATAAGTCAGCTCAACAAGGCGGGACAGGAGAAAATCCATGACTTTGCAATGAAATCCCCTGACAGAGCCTATGCATTTGCCGTTACGGGCTATCCCGAGCTCAATAGTTATATCCGCCTCAAGGAAGGCAACTCCAAATCAGGCAGGGGCGAATATCCGCGCTGCAAGCCGTTTCTAACCCTTCGCTTTGATTCTGTCATGCATGCGCTGGACATTTTGATGAGCAAGGGCGACATGGTGGACTATATGGCAAACAAGTACCTTACCGTTGAAGGAGCACCCGAATTTGCGGGTGTTGTGGGCGAATTCATGTTCATAGTCGGCGACTATGCTAAAGCCGCTTATATGAGCTAAAGGGGCAGCTCGATTTAGAGAAAAGCTCTGAGATGGCGAAAATCGCCATCTCAGAGCTTATATCAAGAGATTAAACCCCTGTACTTTTTATCTGCGGAGGGAAATAATGGAGTATTCGAGCTTGCTGACAGCCGGAAAAATCGGAAATGTTACAATCAAGAACCGTATAGTTATGTCCGCGATGCTGCTCGACCACGGTCAGTTTAACGGAACGCCTACAGAGCAGATGATGGATTACTATGAGGAGCGGGCTAAGGGCGGAGTCGGACTGATAATAACGGAGATAACGCGTGTAAACGATGTCCACGGAGCGGGCGCCTTAGCGCAGCTCGCCGTCAGCCACGACTACCATATAAAACCGCTTACCGAAATGATAGGAAGAATTCACAGCCACGACTGCAAAGTCTTTATTCAGCTGCATCACGCTGGCTGGCAGGCGGAGATTATGACTGTCGGTATGGTTCCTCCGGTAATCGCAATTGAAAAAATATTGCCGTCGTTTGGCCGGAAATTCTATGACATGGTTCCGTTTGCACAAAAATTAAAGGAAAAGGGGCTGCTCCTGTCTGTTGCGGCGCCATCAAAAATAGAACCGAACAGATATACCGGAGCGAAAAACAGGGCGCTTCGCCGCTCCGAAATTATTAAATTGGAAAAACAATTTATTGCCGGAGCGAAAAGAGTGCAGCTTGCCGGAGCTGACGGAGTTGAGCTGCACGCGGCTCACGGCTATCTGATTCAGCAGTTTTTAAGTCCGAATACCAACCGCCGAAAGGATGAATACGGAGGCTCGCTTGAAAACAGAATGAGATTTTTGCTCGAAATTATCGAGGGAATCAGAAGTGCCTGCGGAAGCGATTTTCCAATATCGGTCAGATTAAGCGTGGATGAATGCTACGACAGAATAGGCGAAGCAGGAAAGGGCATTGCTCTAGAGGAAGGCATAAAAATCGCGAAGCGTCTGGAAGAAGCGGGAATAGACGCCATTAATGTCTCTTCCGCGAACTACGAAACGATGAACTATTGGCTTGAACCCGCTTCCTTTGAACCCAGCTGGCGAAAATACATGGCGGCGGCTGTCAAAAAGGAAGTCAAAATTCCCGTTATCGCCGCAAATCTCATTAGAAGCCCCGAACAGGCGGAACAGCAGATCTCAGAAGGAACACAGGATTTCATTGCACTGGGGCGTCCGCTTTTGGCAGACCCGCAGTGGGTTAATAAGGTTCGGGAGGGAAGAGCTCAGGATATAAAGAGATGCATTTGCTGTCTCTGGTGCTTTGAAAGTATGCAGGCAAATGCGTATCTTGGCTGTGCGGGAGAATGTGCAATTAACCCCGCAATGGGACACGAAAAGGAAATGAACAACCTTCCCAAAAATGGAGACGGAAGAGTTATCGTTATCGTAGGCGCAGGACCGGCGGGACTGACGGCGGCGGAAATACTCGCCAGGAGGAATTTTAAGGTCACTGTGCTTGAAAAAAATCCATATGTCGGCGGTCAGCTCAGGCTTGCGGATAAGCCGCCTCTCAAGAGCAAGATAGACTGGTGTTTTGAGGATTTGGAAAGAGCGGCAATAGCGAGCGGTGCGGAAATAGTACTGAGTACGGAAGCGACTGCCGAGAAAATCGACGAGTATAAGCCCTATGCAATAATCATTGCGACCGGCGGCTACTCGGTCAGACCCTCATCCATAGAGGGAGTCCGGCTTCCGAACGTTTGTACAATTACGGAAATACTGGACGGAACCGCAAAGCTTACGGGTAAAAATGTGGCGGTCATAGGTTCGGGAATGTCGGGACTGGAGACAGCCGAAAAGCTCGCGAGCGACGGGAATACCGTAACGGTAGTAGAAATGGAAGATAGGATTTCTCCCCAGACCTATTCCCAGCATCTGGACGATATTATGCCGCGGCTTGAGAAATACGGCGTGCGGTTTATCACGGGGCATAGGCTTGCGAAGATTTCTGAGCACAGTATCACGCTTGAAAGCGTCGGAACTAAGCGGACGCGGACTGTAGAGGCCGATTACGTTGTGCTTTCAGTCGGCGTAAAATCAGAAAACAGACTTTTCAAAGAGCTGGAAAGCACTCACAGAAGTGTGTACATAATCGGAGACGCTAAAAAAGTCGGACGAATCGCGCAGGCGACGCGCTCGGCCTTTGAAACCGCGCTGAAGCTGAATTGAAGCAAAGATTGACAGTTTCTAAGGGTATGATATCATTATCACTGTAACAAAACAGGCATATCTGTATTCTGAGGACAATGGAGATGGTTAAATGCAGTATCGATCTGATCCCTACAGGTGGGTCGTCCTCCTGTCTGCCTTCCCTGTGCTGGCAGTCACGCAAATATTCTGGCTGACCTTTTCGGCAATTTCCCCCGAAGCAGTCGAGTTTTATCACACCTCTTCGCTGAGTATCGCGTTTCTTTCTATGAGCTATATGATAGTCTATATTATTATGATGATACCGGCATCGCTGCTGGCGGATAAAAAGGGTATGCGTGCAAGCTTTGTTCTTGGAGCTGTCATCACCGCCGCGTTTGGACTGCTGCGCGGCTTCTGCGGCTCGAGCTTTACTCTTGTTGTACTCGCACAGATGGGCCTTGCCATTGCGCAGCCCTTTCTTGTAAATCCTATTACAAAGCTGGCCGCGGTCTGGTTTCCTGTGGATGAACGCGCAACAGCTTCAGGTATAGCCTCGATTGCGGGATATTTCGGTATAATTGTCGCAATGGTCGCGACTCCTGCGCTCTTCCACAGCTACTCAATGCCGGGCATGCTAAAAATATACGGATATATAGCCGTTGCCTCGGCGCTTCTCGTTATAGTGCTGTTAAAGGAAAAGCCGGAGATTCCGGCAGGACCGAGGGGCGATGTAGATGATAACTTCTCACTGGGCAAGGTGCCGGAGCTCAGGAAAAACCATAATTTTGTGCTGCTGCTTTTTGTCGTGTTTATCGCTCTGGGCGTTTTCAACGCGCTTCTCACCTGCATATCCGACATGCTCAGTCCGCGCGGAATTTCCATTGATCAGTCGGGACTCATCGGGGGAATAATCATAGTTGCGGGGCTTGTGGGGGGCGTCGTTATTCCGCTTCTCTCCGACAAGCTGAAAAAGCGCCGCGTTTTTCTGACAGTCGCCGTTGCAATGTCGCTAATTGGCATGGTGGGACTGTCCTTTATCAACAACTACACCGCACTGCTGGTTTTCGCCGGCATTACCGGCTTCTTCCTGATGGGAGCGGGGCCTATGATATTCCAGTACGGCACAGAGCTTGCCTATCCTACGCCAGAGGGTACGGCTTACGGGCTGCTTATGGGCTCGGGCCAGATATCCGGCATAGTATTTATCCTGATGCTGTACCTTCTCCGTGCGTCGAATGGTCTGATGACAATACCTCTCATTGTGCTCATGGCGCTGATGGCTCTGGCCTTTATTGTTTCGCTGCGGGTAAAGGAATCTGTGCTTATTAGTATGGAAGAAAAATAAAGACGAATTAACCCCCTGTATTCCAAAGGAATACAGGGGGTTCGCATTGAATCATTGGCGAGAGCCAAAAAGGTATGCAGGCTTAGCCGCGCAGGTTACTAACGATAAGATCAAGGATACTCTGGTATAAGCGCTTGTCCTTTCGGTAGCTGAGCACGGCGGCGATACCGAGAATAAGCGTGACTCCGCCTATCGTCAAAACCCACCATTTTTTGAAAAACGGAGTTTTCGCTTTCGCGACATCCATATTAAAGACTTCCTGGCTCGAGGTTACACAATCTTCGGGACTGAAATCCGAATCCTCAACGGTTTGCGAATTGCATTTATCGCAGCACATATAAATATCTCCTTTTCTATGAGCGATTGATCAAGGGCCTTCCGGACTTGTCGGTAAAGCTCCCGGTGGCAATCATGATTACATCAATCAGCCATCCGATGCCTAAACATCCGCCTGTAAGCAGCCACAGAATTCCGGTGCCGATTTTGCCGGCGTAGAATCTATGTATTCCCAATTCACCGAGAAAAATACATAACAGTAAAGCCGTCAGCCAATCCTTCGGCGGGCTGCAGTACCCGGCATCGCTGGGGGGACTCATTACTGTCGGCGCTCCGCAGCGGGGACAATAGCGCGTGTTATTATCAAAATACTGACCGCATCTCGGACAGTAGCAATGCGGAATAGGTGCTCCGCAATGAGTGCAAAACGTTGCGTTAGAAGGATTAGCTGTTCCGCAGTTTTTACAATCCAATTTAAATCATCCTCCTTTATATTTCAGATGAACAAAACATCATAGCTTATATTACCATATACTGATTAATAGTCAATAATAGAAGTGTTGAACTGCTGCCAAAACGAATTAAAACTAAACAGTACCAAAAACAGCCCGCAGACAAAGCCAAAGTGATGATATCACTCAGCCCCGTCTTACGGGCTATTATTATATCGTTTCGCCGGCTATGTGCCGTTGCAGAACCTGCAGCGTAATTGTCCAGGATACGATCTGCTTTTAAGCGGTTCTAAACGCAGGCAGGATCGCGATTCAGCGTTATGGGAGCCGCGTTGGGCTTCAGCAGGTTTTCAATCGGCGTTGTTTTAAAGTAATTCTCTACATACCGCTGAATATCCGCAAGCTCCTTGCTTTTTTCATCGTTATAGGGAGTGCAGTAGTAAAGAAAGGCCCGTTCAGGAATCATCACCTTGCGGAGAACGATTTCCGGATTAGTGACTTTTGCGGCCATTGTCTGAGTGAGAGGAGCAATTCCGATATTTTCGGACATGGAGTTAATGAAGTTCAGATTGTTGCTCGAAGATATAAGAACCCGGAGTCGTATACCGGTTTTCAGACAAAAATAATCCATTATACCCCTGATAGCATTTTCCGGAACGCCTGTGATTAGGTTTTCCCCATCGAGACACTTGAAATTAATAGGTCCCTTACCTAGGGCAAGCGGATGGCTTTTATGAACGGCGATAATCATTTCACCCTCAATCAGAGAGGTGCATTTTATCAGCTTATGGTCAAGAGGGGTTACAAGAAACGCTGCGTCAAGCTCTCCTTTGAGGAGCTTTTGGATACAGGTTGCCTGCGACCACTCTTCAATTTCAAGGTTGACCTTCGGGTGCTGCTTCTGATAGTCAAACATGAAGTCGCTGCTCAAGCTGTTCGTTACCCCGTATGCGAAGGCCACAGAATAGGAATTGCTGATCTTTTTCTTATAGTCGTTAAGTGTGGACATAGTACATAAATACTCGTCATACATTTTCTTGTAATGGGAATACAGCAATTTGCAGACGGCAGTCGGCTCAACACCCATATTTGAGCGGTTAAACAGTACCACACCCAGTTCGCTTTCAAGCGCCTGAATTTGGCGGCTCAATCCCTGCTGAGAAATATAGAGCTTTTCACTTGCTTTAGAAATATTACGCTCCTGATAGAGGAAAACGAAGGATTCAATGACTTTTAGCTGCAAATTTATCACCACCAGTCTTAACTATCGTGTTTAATATACAATATTTTATTGTGGAAGTCCATAAATAAATTGTACGGTGAGCACATCAGTTTGTTGTAGATGCACCAAAAATAGTTGTTTTACAAAAAGAGGCATTTTCTGTAGCATTAAAGATGTTGATTTGGATTGGGCAGCAATGCAGTGAAGAGCCTATATCCGATAATATGACCTTCATTGCTACCGTAAAAGCATACGGACCTGTCCGTATTATGCCGCACTCCGGAAGCAGGGTTAATTATTATGCTTTCGCCGTGAATTTAGAAATTCTGGCGCTTTTTTTGCGCTGAATTTAAAAAAACCAATAGAAGGAGAGAAGCAAACTCATGGGTAAACTCGTTACAAAAGCATGTGTCATCGGCTCCGGCGTCATGGGCGCAAATATTGCCGCCTTACTTGCAAGCGTAGGAATGCAGGTGACGCTGCTGGACATCGTTCCCTTCAATGGCCTTGACGAAAAGGAAAAGGCCGCAGGTCTCACAGAGGAGAGCCTCGAATTCCGCAACCGCCTTGTAAACGGCGCGGTAGCAAAACTTCAGAAAGACAAGCAGATGCCTCTTCTCAGCAAGGGCGCAATCAAGAACATTCGTGTCGGCAACACCACCGATAACCTCGATCTTATGGAAGACGCGGACTGGATTATCGAAGTTGTGCTTGAGCGCCTCGACATCAAAAAGAATGTTCTGAAGCAAATTGATGCTCACGCCAAGGCGGACGCTATCATCAGCTCCAACACCTCCGGTGTTTCGATCACAAAGATCGTTGAGGATATGGATGACAGCTTCAAGAGCCGCTTTATGGGCACCCACTTCTTTAACCCTCCCCGCTGGATGGGACTGTTTGAGATGATTCCCACAAAATGGACCTCCAAGGAAACCATCGAAACCATGGCGCACGTCGGAGGCGACCTTCTCGGAAAAACCTGTGTTTATGCGAAGGACACGCCGAACTTTGTCGGCAACCGTATCGGCTGCTATGGCGCGGCTCAGGTCATGCAGCTCACCGAGAAGTATGACTATGACCTTGCCACTGTTGACTACATAACAGGTCCCGTTATGGGACACCCGAAGTCTGCGACCTTCGGCACCGGCGATATGGTCGGCATGGATATCATCGCGAACGTTTCCAAGAACGTCATCGATTCCTCCAAGGACGAGAAGGAAATCACGGAGTACACCATGCCTTCATACGTTATCGAGCTCATGGAGAAGGGCTTCCTCGGCAACAAAGCAAAACAGGGCTTCTACAAGAAGGACATAATCGACGGCAAAAAGGTCAAGTATCAGTGGAACTACAAGACCCACGACTATGACATTATCGAGGACAAGGTTTCCCTTGATTCCGTAAAGGCAGCGCGGAAGTCACCCAACAAGTACGAAGCGATGGCCTACGGCGAAGAGAAGGAAAATAAGTTCTATTGGGATTGCGTCAAGGGCATCTGCCTTTACAGCGCAAAGCTCGTTCCCGAAATTGCCGACGATTTCCGTGAAATCGATAAAGCTATCCGCACCGGCTACAACTGGGAGGTCGGTCCCTTCCAGATGTGGGACAAGGTCGGAGTTCGCCGCGCTGTGGAGCGCATGCAGGCCGAAGGCGAAACCGTTGCTCAGTGGGTTCTCGACATGCTCGCAAAGGGACAGGAAACCTTCTATACGGCGGCTGACGCGAAATGCCCCTATATCAGAATCAGTGAGATGAATGTCGTCAGCGAAAACGACGACTGCTCTCTCCGCGATCTCGGCGACGGCGTTCTCGGGCTTGAAATTCACTGCACCGGAAACGCAATCGGCCCCAATGTCGGAGACATCGTATATGAAGCCATTGACAGAATGGACAGGGAAGACTGGAAGGGCATGGTCATCGGCAACGAAGGCAAGATGTTCTCCGCGGGCGCTGACCTGCTTACAATCTGGCAGATGGGCTGTGACAAGGAATTCGAAGCGCTTGAGCAGCTTATA
>JASDTK010000012.1:0-1308 GCA_041891555.1 Oscillospiraceae bacterium | reverse complement strand
CATATAGCCGCCGGCAATGACGTAAATTCCCGTCAGAACCGCCATTATAACTATGCAGACTGTGTAATCGATTCCAAACGCCATTCCGAAAAGACGGGAAAGACCGTTGTAAAGAGAAGCGGTATAGGGAATGAGAAAGATGAAAACTATGAGTGAAGCGATAATCTTGAGTGATTTGCTGTCAAAGCGCTCGCCGAAGAATTCCGGCATTGTGGCGCTGTTAAAATGATGGGTCATGAGGCGTGTCCTTCTGCCTAAAACGACCCATGCCATAAGGCTGCCTAGAAGAGCGTTGCCGATACCTATCCAGGTTGCGGAAATTCCGAATTTCCAGCCGAACTGTCCTGCATAACCGACAAAGATGACCGCAGAGAAATAGGTCGTGCCATAGGCAAAGGCTGTGAGCCACGGACCAACGGCACGTCCCCCCAGAACGAAGCCGCTGACGTCCGTCGCCCGACGGCGGCATGCGATGCCGACGCCTATCATAATTGCGAAGAATACTACGAGCATGATGATTTTGATTGCCATAATACCAAATCCTTTCTCTCTGGAGCGTACGAAAAAACCGCCCTCCGTAATATAATTACAGAGGGCGGATAAATTTAATCCGCGGTACCACCTCAGTTTACCGTATCCTCACGGATACGGCCTCGTCGGGTACGGCTATAACGCGATACCCCAGCGCTGTAACGGGCGTTCCCGATGCGGTCTACTCGCGGCATCCGCCGCTTTCAGCGCACAGCTCGCAGGATGTATTCAATCAAAAAATCCCTGCTGTCTTGCACCAAACGACAGCTCTCTGAAGGAAATAGTTTGATTTACTTGTTCCCGGTCATTGCCTTTGTTGTAGTTATTGTAACTTATCAAATATTTAGTGTCAACAGAAATAAGCACAGCAAAAAGAAATTTGAGAGTTTAAATAGTTAAAGTGCGAAGTCTCGGCACTATAAACGTCAAAATGCACAATATTATTCTTCGCGGTAGAGCCCTACAAAGACAGGCACATACAGGGCAAGCGTCGCCGCCATTGCAAAGCCGCATAGAAGTATGAGGCAGTTTACAGTATTCTTGCTCATTTCGGGGAAAAAGATAGGGTTAAGGAATAAGATGAACATAACAATGTAAACGAGAGCTGTACTGACCTTTCCAAACCATTTGGCGCCGTTGAGCTTTCGCCCGTTATGGTGCAGCATGACAAGCCCCGCGGCCAGCATAAAGCCTTCTTTAATAACATAGAGAGCGAAAAGATAGCGCATATACTGATATTTAACTACAAAGCAGATTATTAATGCTCCCTGCGTCAGC
>JASDTK010000011.1:0-7080 GCA_041891555.1 Oscillospiraceae bacterium | reverse complement strand
ATATTATATGGAAAAATGAATCCACCAACAAAATCAATGAGAAAATGCGCGAGGGGCAGTATACCTATGACTATTTTGTGACCCTTCAGAAGGACAACACCGGAAAGATTACCGCAATTTCCGCGAATATGGCTCGTATCAACACCCTGTCATCAGAAATTCTGCAAGAGGTTATCGCCGCCACAAACAGCGGACAGATGAATGAGAACATTCCTTTGGGAAACCTTTTAGGCTCGAATCTTCTTTTGGGCAGAGGCCCGAAAATACCGGTCAAGATTACTATGCTCACAAGCTCCTTCGCGGATTTTCGAAACGAGATCGAATCCGCCGGAATAAATCAGGTTAAGCACCAGATTATTCTTGAGGTCAAGGTCCAGATCGATGTTATGATGCCGTGGGAAGTTATGTCAACCGAAGTCGTCAGTGAGGTTCTTATTGCCGAGACTGTTCTTGTTGGTGATGTGCCCGACGCTTACCTAAGCCTAAATCAGCCGTAGAAACGGAGTATTGCTATGGATACAAAAGAAGAAATCGGGAAACTGAGGGAAGAACTCCGGCGACACAGCAGCGCTTATTACGACAAGGATGCCCCTCTCATCTCCGATTTTGAGTACGACGCTCTGATGCGCCGTTTGATTGAGCTTGAGGAACTCTTTCCTGAGCTCAAAACACCGGATTCGCCGTCACAAAAAGTCGGCGGCAAGGCCGCGCCTCAGTTTTCTTCGGTTAAGCACGCTGTTCCTCTCGAAAGCTTGAACGACGTTTTCTCCTTCGAGGAGCTGGACTCTTTCATTTCGCGTACAAATGACGCGCTCTCCTCTTCCCCTGTCTATGTCACTGAGCCGAAAATCGACGGGCTTTCGGTTGCGGTTGAGTATATAGACGGAAAGCTTTATCGCGGCGCGACAAGGGGCGACGGTGTAACCGGCGAGGATGTGACGGAAAACCTTCGCACTATCCGCATTTTGCCTAAGGAAATTAAAAACGCGCCTCCGCGCCTTATTGTGCGCGGAGAGGTCTACATGTCGCGCGAAACCTTTAATGCGCTCAACGCAGAGCGCGAAATAAATGGCGAGAAGCTCTTTGCTAATCCGCGCAACGCAGCTGCCGGCTCGCTCCGTCAGCTGGACAGTAAGATTACAGCCAAACGCAGCCTTGATATCATTATTTTCAACGTTCAGCTCGCCGAAGGCAGAGAATTTGAAACCCATGCCGAAACACTCGGCGCGCTTTCTGACATGGGCTTTCCCGTTGTGCCTTATAAGCTCTGCAGCAATGCCGAGGAGTGCCGCACACAGGTCGAGTGGCTGGGCGAGAACCGTGAAAGCCTCCCCTACGACATCGACGGTGCCGTCATAAAAATCAACAGGCTCTCTGACCGAGTCGCTCTCGGCAGCACCTCCAAAGCACCGCGCTGGGCGGCTGCATACAAGTACCCGCCCGAAAAAAAAGAGACTGTTGTTCAGGACATCATTGTACAGGTCGGAAGAACCGGCGTGCTCACGCCAAAGGCTGTCGTCGCGCCTGTTCGTCTTGCCGGAACGACTGTAACTAACGCCACATTGCACAATCAGGATAATATTGATAGGCTTGATATCCGTATTGGAGATACAGTGCTTGTTCAAAAAGCCGGAGAGATTATTCCCGAGATACTTGAAGTTATTCTGGAAAAGCGGCCGGAGGGAACTCTAACCTTCAAAATCCCCGATATCTGCCCCACCTGCGGGGCAAGCGTTGTACGCGACGAGGATGCATCGGCAACTCGCTGCACAAATGTCGAATGTCCTGCTCAGCGGTTGCGCACCATTGCACATTTTGCCTCGCGGGATGCGATGGATATTGAAGGTCTCGGAATCTCAGTGACGGAGGCGCTTGTGAATAAGGGTCTCGTTTCATCTCCCGCCGACCTCTATTATCTGGAGGCGCAAAGTGTCGCCGCAATCGAGCGCATGGGAAAAAAGAGTGCCGAGAATCTTATAAGCACCATCGAAAAGAGCAAGGAAAACGGAATGGCGCGCCTATTAAACGCCTTCGGCATCAGGCAGGTCGGTCAAAAGGCCGCGAAGGTGCTCGCCATGCACTATCAGAATCTGGACGAGCTATGTACGGCTTCTGTTGAGGAGCTTACAAATATCCCCGACATCGGTCCTATAACGGCGGCGTATCTCGTCGAGTGGCTGAATGATCCACATTCCAAACACCAGCTAGAACTGCTACGGCAGGCTGGTGCGAGCTTTGAAAGCCGTGAAACGCGTCTGGATGACCGCTTTGCCGGAAAGACCTTTGTGTTCACTGGCGCGCTCACGTCATTTACGCGGGACGAGGCCGAGGCTCTCGTCGAGAGCTTCGGTGGAAAGTCCTCCGGCTCTGTTTCCAAAAAGACAAGCTATGTCGTTGCCGGCGAGGAAGCCGGTTCCAAGCTTACAAAGGCGCAGAGTCTCGGCGTACCTGTTCTGTCCGAGGAAGAATTCAGAGAGATGATAAAATAATGAAAATTAAAGTGTTTTTAGCTGTTTCCGCCTGCAAGCTGTCAATTAAATTATTACGTCTATTAGGGCGCGGAGGTACTGCAATTCCGGGCAAAATTGCGCTTAGAATCTGCCCCGACCTGCTCGCGCAGCTTGCGAAAGACGTTAAATGCGTCGTCGTGACCGGCACGAACGGCAAGACGACCTCGTCACGCATAATTGAGGAGATTTATCTCAAAGCTGAGGCCTCCTATTTTGCCAACCGCTCCGGCGCAAATCTGATAAACGGGATAACCTCAATTTTCATAGAGAACTCGACGCTGACCGGTAAGCCAAAAAAGGAAAATGCCGTCATCGAGTGCGACGAGGCCGCTTCAAAAGAGGTTTGCAGGCTCATTAATCCCGCCGTCGTGCTAGTGACAAATGTTTTCCGTGACCAGCTCGACCGCTACGGCGAGGTCTCCGGCACGCTTGAAAACATCCTCATTGGCATTAAGAACTCCCCGAAAGCTGTCGTCTGTCTTAACGCCGATTGTTCGCTTACCGCGTCCATTGCGGGTCAGATATTGAACAGAGTCATTTTTTACGGTGTGGACGTCCCGATATACAAAAACCCCGTTTCCGAGGTTTCAGACGCACCGCACTGCATTAAGTGCAAGCACGAATACGAATACAGCTACCGCACCTTCGGGCATCTGGGCGGCTTCTACTGCCCCGACTGCGGCTACAAACGCCCCGAGCCGCAGGTTTCGGTCACGGATATTCTTTCGACTGAGCTTTCCTTCACAAAAGTCAGGGTACAGGTTTTCGGCGAGGACGACGTAATTACAATTAATCTTCCCGGCGGCTACAACATCTACAACGCTGTCGGAGCTCTCGCGGTCTCCGAGGCTGTCGGTTTCAGACGAAGCTTCGCAGAAGATGCGATTGCGAGCTTCACCTGCGGCTTCGGGCGCATGGAGGAGTTTGATTTGGGCGGTCATTCGGCGCGAATCATACTAGTCAAAAACCCCGCCGGCTGCAATCAGGTACTCAATTACCTTGAGGGACTTTCCGACAAAACTGTTTTCGTCTGCTGCCTGAACGACAATTCGGCGGACGGCAAGGACGTTTCCTGGATTTGGGATGCAAACTTTGAAAAGCTTTCGGAGATGAGCGAGCTGATACCGGAAATTTATGTTTCCGGCATACGCTCTGGCGACATGGCGGTGCGTCTGAAATACGCCGGCATCGACGAGAATAAACTCCGCGTCTTTGACGATTACGACGAACTCATAGACGCGATGAAAAAGCAGTCTCTGCCTGTTATTATCATGCCTACATACACGGCAATGATGGATCTGCGCGCAAAAATGAGCGCCGTCTTCGGCGGCAAAGAATTCTGGGAATAGGGGGAGAAAACATGAAACTTAGCATCTGCCACCTGTACCCCGACGTTCTTAATCTCTACGGTGATACAGGCAACATCATCTGCCTTAAAAAGCGCCTTGAGTGGCGCGGCATTGACTCCGAAGTGACTCTGCTCCCTATCGGAGCTCATGCGGATTTTTCGCGCTTTGACCTCTTTTTTATAGGCGGTGGCCAGGACTTCGAGCAGGAGGTGCTTCTAACCGACCTGCACAGCGGCAAGGACAAAGAGATACTCGCGGCGGTTGAGGATGAGAAGGTGTTTCTCTGTATCTGCGGCGGTTATCAGATGATGGGACAATATTACCTCACCCACACGGGTCAGCAGTGCGATTATATCGGTGCTCTGAACCTGCATACCGTAGGCTCCGATGTGCGCATGATCGGAAATTATATGTTCAGGTGCTCGCAGGAGAGCGGCAGCTCGACTATAGTCGGGTTTGAGAACCACAGCGGCAAGACCTTTTTAGGTGAGGGCGTTTCTCCGCTCGGCACTGTGCTTCACGGCTTCGGCAATAACGGTGAGGATCAGACTGAGGGCGCGCGTTTTAAAAATATTTTCGGAGCCTACTGCCACGGCCCGATGCTGCCGAAGAACCCAGAGTTTGCCGATTTGATTCTGCAGACCGCGCTCTCACGCCGTTACCCCGGCACAGTGCTTCCGCCGCTTAATGACACTTTTGAATTGACGGCGCACGGCTATATGACGAACAGAATGGAAAAGCAGTAATAAACAATCAGCCGGAGGAGCTCCTCCGGCTGATTGTTTTTAATATAATTAATGGCTCGCGTGTATTTTTCTTCTTCTTGTTTCATTCGCCGTCCTCGAATTCGGAAGCCACTTATAAACGGCAAAGAAATAAATCAGTCCGAGTGGTACGCCTGTAAACACGTCCAGAATCGAATGCTGCTTTACGAAGACTGTCGAAATGCAAATGCTTATCGAAAGTACAATAATGAACAGCTTAAACCGCAGCTTACGAACTTCTTTACTCATCAGCAGGGCAAACATCGCGCCCATGGTTCCAACGACATGCAGGCTCGGCAGGACATTCGTATTGGTATCACGCCCGTATGTCCACTTGGTGACGTCAATCAGGAAGTTTGACCTGTCGAAAGAAACAGGCCGCAGATTCTGCCCGTTTGGAAAGAATGCATAGAACAGAACAATAAGCAGAAAACCCGCGCCTATGTATATCATGTAATTTTTAAAGCCCTCGGCGTCCTTGAAAAACAGATAGAGCCCTGTCCCTATCATCAGAGGATACCAGCAGAAATAAGGTATAACGAACCACTCGCAAAAGGGAATGAGGTCATCCAGATGGACATGAGAAACAAAATAGTGCGTCCTTATCGTTCTTTCCTCAATTAAAAAGATCGCCATATATATCGGAATGAACAGCATATATTTTGCGTGTTCGTATTTTTTTAAATCCATATTTTTAATTCTTGTTTTTAACGTAAATTACCATCTGCCTTGTTATAATTTATCTGTGAATCTCGCCCCGTACAAAACCTTTATTTTAAAAGTCATACCGGTGTCTTATATTGATGGCGTAAGTGGCATAAGCAAAGCCTCTAAAATGCAGAAGTCCCGGCATTTTCGAGGCTTTTGTGGAGCGGGTGATGGGAATCGAACCCACGTATCCAGCTTGGGAAGCTGGTGTTCTGCCATTGAACTACACCCGCACAATTTCGCTGTGCCTGTTATTTTACCACTGAGCGCCGATATATGCAAGAGCTTTTTCTCCGGCCTGCCGCGCATGCGAATTTTTGCTTAACGACTCAAATCAGGTGATTTCCTGTCAGTTATTTAGACTGCCCGTATGCTATTATTTTGCAAATTTCGCCGTTATATGGTAATATAATTATTACAATACAGAAAATACGGCAGGTTTCGGCGGTACGGACGCGGAGCGGAGGGATTATTGTGGCGGAGCTTAACAGCGATATACGGTATCTGAAGGGCATAGGGCAGCAGCGCGCAAATGCGCTTGCCAAAATGGGTGTCACCACGCTTCGCGAGCTTATATGCTATTTTCCGCGTACCTATGAGGACAGAACACAAACCGTTTCGATAGCCGCTCTTCAATCTGGAGTCCCTGCCTGTGTTCACGCTCTTGTTGCAACAGACGCAGCCCTCAGCCGTGTACGCCGTGGGATGGAACTGGTTAAACTCCGCATTGCGGATGACAGCGGTTCCATAGACCTTACATATTTTAACCAGAGCTATGTCCGCGAACAGCTGAAAAAGGGCAAATCCTATGTGTTTTTTGGAAAGGTGACTGTCGAGGGCTCGCACCGCACCATGATAAATCCTCTTTTTGAGGCCGAGGACGCGCCGGCTTCCCTTACAGGACGCATTGTCCCCATTTACCGTCTGACCTCAGGTATCTCGCAGAAGATGCTGATATCTGCCGTCAGGCACGGACTCGATGAGTGCGCTGATGTCCTTCCCGACGCTCTGCCGGATTCGGTTGCGGAAAAAGCTAAGCTTTGCCGGGTGCCCTTTGCCTATGAGAATATCCACTTCCCCGCCGATTACGGCGCGCTGGAGCTTGCGCGCAGGCGGCTGATATTTGAAGAGCTATTCGTTTTGTCCTGCGCTCTTTCAAAAATGAAGCTCTCCCGTTCTAAAAAGAGCGGCGTTATCATTTCAACTCCCAAGCTAGATAGGTTCTATTCGGAGCTTCCCTTCCTGCTAACGAATGCGCAGAAGCGCGCGATTTCTGAGTGTGCGAGGGATATGTGCTCGGGAACCGCGATGAACCGCCTCATTCAGGGCGACGTTGGCAGCGGAAAGACGGTTGTTGCTGCGGCCTCAATCTGGTGTGCGCATGAGGGCGGTCTTCAAAGTGCTTTTATGGCGCCGACTGAGATACTTGCAAATCAGCATTTTCAGACCTTCTCGGAGCTTCTGACTCCTCTGGGAATAAAGGTCGTAAAGCTTACCGGCTCTATGACGGCAAAGCAGAAGAAAGAGACGCAGTCCCTCATCCACGGGGGCGAAGCCGATCTTGTGGTCGGAACTCATGTGCTAATCAGCGACAGCGTTGAGTTTTCAATGCTTGCGCTTGTCATTACAGACGAGCAGCACCGCTTCGGCGTAGATCAGCGCGCTGCCCTAATCGCAAAAGGCGAAAGCCCACACACGCTCGTCATGTCAGCGACACCTATTCCCCGCACGCTCGCACTCATCATATAC
>JASDTK010000010.1:4976-7093 GCA_041891555.1 Oscillospiraceae bacterium | reverse complement strand
GTGCAGTACTGAACATTTTGCGGATAATTCAAATCCTCCAGAACACGCTTGCTGAACGTGATGCCGTTCTGATTGATGAAAATATCTGGGGTCACATTGGTAGAGAGGTCGAGAACCTCCAGATTGATGTTGGAAAAATTTATAGCCATAATTTTACTCCTTTTCTTCTTGGCTGTAGCCAAGATCATTAATACTTTGAATGATGTTAATAAACTGCTCGCGCTCGTCATTTGTCCAAGTCATATCCAACAGGAAATAACCACATAGAACGCCAGATTTGACTTTAGCTAGAGTGAATTTGTGCTTCATAGCCTCAAGCGGTCTGACCCGCCGGCTCTGTTTGCCGGAAGCAAGCAGTTCCTGCGCTTTTGTCCAGTTCTCACGCCCTATAATGGCTGGATGATTATTCTCCCAGAACCATTGCGGCAGAATATCCTTGTTTTTGACAGTCTTGTGCGACAGATAATCCTTTGAGAACGTCTTCTGATAAAGAACATCTCCACAGTACTTCTCATTTGACAGAATGCTGCGGATAGTGGCTTGACGCCATGATTCCATACCCATTGGCGAGCGTAGGCTTTGCTGTGTAAGGGATTCTGCAATTTCTTGCGGAGACGCACCTTCAAGAAAACTATCGAAAATATATTTCACTATCTCCGCTTCGGCAGGCTCAATTTTAACCATACCGCTGTAGTCTCTATAGTATCCGATTAGGTTCTTTACTGGGAACTTATAAAGACCTTCCTGCATACGGTAGCGAATGCCTTCTTTAATGGCGATACTTTTTTGCTGGCTTTCAAGTTCTGCCAGTGCCGAGAGTATAGAAATCACCAGCTTGTTTTTTCCGTCATTAGAAAAGATACCTTCGGACTCGAAATTTACGGCCACAGGTGGGGTTAAATCACTAAGACTGAGAAGTGTGGTTAGAATATCCACAATATTTCGCCCAAAGCGACTGATGCTCTTTGTCAGAATCAAGTCGATTTTACCGTTTACGGCGTCGTCTATCATCGCCTGGAAGCCCTTGCGCTTGTTCAGTGAAGTGCCGGAAATGCCTTCGTCAGTATAGATTTTCACCAATTCATAGGTTGGATTATTTTCAATGACGGACTTGAAGTGCTGTACCTGCATCTCAAAACTGCCCACTTGTGCTTCCTCCGCCGTACTTACGCGGCAGTATGCGGCAACGCGCACTTTTGGTGCTTCTTGATAAGCGTACAGTTTTCGCTCAGGCATGATAACGCGACCTTTGCGCTCGCCACTGCGGTTTTTAGCGATGGTGTCCTGTATACGGCGCTTTTCCGCTTCACGATGGTCTATGGTCTGACTTTTCTGGCGGGCTTGTTCGATACGCTCCGCATCTAACTTTTTTGCCATTTAGCCATCCTCCGTTTTCATATAGCGCGGTGTATTCAAGATTAGTCGCCTCCTTCCTCCATAGAATCTATTGATCATTACGCTCACCTCCCCTCATGCTGTCATTTGGTACAAAAAAGACCACACCAAGAAAATCCCCAGTGTGGTCTGTATGCGTGATGCTAGAATTAGATACATTCTATATAAGTCGCTACAACTTAGGTGTTTGACAAAAGAAGCAAATTCTTGTGTGGCATCTTCAAACAGGTACAAAGTAGAGACCAGTCAGATTCAAGCGCGATTGCTTGGCAGAACTGGTCTCTATTTTGTCTTATTCAACAATTTGTATACGGAATACCGTTAGCTTCTGCTGGAACTCGGCCCTGGAGCCAATAAATGAAATGTATAATTCTGCTCACAAGGCCTGATGCAAATTTGGCATCTATAACTGAGAAAACAAAACAAGATAAATATTAATTTTGTTTGGGAACAAGTTTCCCATCAAGTTCTTGCGCCCTGCCTTGCAGAATAAGCAAATCGCAAGCAGCATTCATAGACGCACCGATACCCTGAGTCATTCTTTGCCATCCGTACACACGCGTGGCTTCTAAGCATAGGCCTTCACGAGTGCTACCTATCGCCGTGTTCAAGATAGTATTCATAGCTTCTGCAAGTTCTTCTATAGAAATATGGTTTATTTTTCTATTGTTAGGAACACGTACGGTTATCTTTTGCCACCCATGTGGAAACAGAAAATCGTC
>JASDTK010000010.1:2111-4966 GCA_041891555.1 Oscillospiraceae bacterium | reverse complement strand
GCGCAAACGGGTTATTCCATAGTCAACCTCTCGTCTTACCTTTATGGTTGCTTTTTCATTTCCATATAATGGAGCAAGCTGTTGACACAGTAATTCATAATGGATTGGATATTCATTGGTTACGTAAGCCATTATACAGTCAGCGATGTCAAGGTAGCCAGATGAATTTCGCGGCAAGGCAGATATATTCGTTACCACTGCGGCAGCAAACCCATATGGGTTTGCCTGTTCTGCAACACCTATTTCTTTCTTATTAACAGAAACAAAATCATCAGCATCAGGCCTGTCTTCACTAAACGTATCGATTTGTTCAAAGCTTTGAGAACCGCCATAATTTGAAATAGCCTCATTTATTGCTGCGACTAGGTTTTCACCCTCTTTTACTGGGTCTTTTATCCAGTCAGTCGACCATATGCGATAAATACTCCACCCCATATTTTCAAGCACTTCCTGCCGCAAACGGTCTCTTTCACGGGCCGTTCTCGCCGAGTGGTATGTCGCACCATCACACTCAACACCAAGCACATACACACCGCTAAGTGTTGGATGTTTGACAGCCATATCTATTTTATAACCGGAGCAGCCAACCTGTGTGGCCACTTTATAACCTTTTCTATCAAGATAATTGTAAACCGCTTCTTCAAACGGAGAATCATGTTCTGTTACATCAAACTCTGTTACCTCACGCACAAGTGACTCTGCTCCGTTAATTGCAAAGTCAATATATGCCCTAAGAAGCTTAGGACCGTCAGAAGATATTTTATCTATATCAATATCGGTTGGCATTATCGAGCCGATGAGTTTAACATTATATTTAGCGCGGGTAATCGCCACATTAAGCCTACGCTCTCCTCCGGATTTGCTCAAGGGACCAAAGTTCATTCGGAAGACTCCAGCGGCATCTTTGGCATACCCAATGCTGAAAATTATTGTGTCACGTTCATCGCCTTGGACATTTTCGAGGTTTTTTATAAAAAACGGCTCATCCGAATCTTCTTTGAAGAAAGATTCGAAATTTTGATTTCTGAGACGAATTTCTCTAATAGCAGTGTCAATGGCCAATTGCTGAACTTCTCCAAAGGTAATAACGCCTAGAGATCGTCTGGGGTACTTTCTAAAGTGCTCAAAGACCATTTCAGCAGCCTTTTGTGCCTCTTTTACATTTCCCTTTTTGCCACCACGGTCATAAAAACCGTCACGGACAAATATATACTCGACACCGTTATCCGGTACTTTGTCAATGTTTGCAGGAAATGTTATCAGATTATTCTTGTAGATTTTGGCATTTGAAAAAGCTATTAAATGCTCGTGTCTGCTCCTGTAATGCCATAGCAATGTCCGCTCAGGTAAAAGCCCGGCTTCATCAAGAACTGATTCAAATGCACCCGTATCATCGTATTCATCGTCGTCATCATCGAAATCGCCATCCGATGATGTAGATACAGAGAAAAAGTTTGTAGGTGGTAATTGTTTACTGTCACCGGCAATAATGACTTGTTTCCCTCTTGAAATAGCTCCAATAGCGTTTTCGGTGCAAACCTGAGAAGCCTCATCAAATATTACAGTATCAAATTGATAAGTTTCCGCTTCAAGAAATAAGCTAACAGAAAGCGGTGACATCATCAGACATGGCTTGAGCGTTAAAAGAAGATTCGGTATCTCTCGGAATAACTTTCTAATAGGCATAATACGCCGTTGTTTTCCGAGTTCTCTTTTCAAAATGCTAATTTCATCGACACCACTGGTAAATCTCTGTAGCGAAGGCAACTCATTTATTAATTTGCTCCTTATACGTGCTTTTGCAATTTCAAACTGAATTTTATCAAGCCGAGCAAACTCGTCAATCGCGTTCTCGTGCATTCTGCGTCTAAAATTTAAAACAGCTGGATATTCAGGAAGAATTGCATCAAGCCAAAGCCTAAAAAACCGTTTCTTGAAAACAGGTATGATTTTCGAAGCTTCTATGTGTAATTCTTCAATTTTAACTATACAGTCCGCGAGTCCTTCTGCTTTACAGTTTTCTCTTGCAGTGCGGAAATCAATCCACTCTTCAAGTAGGGACAATCCGTTTAAACAACTCACCAGCCGATCTTGAAGAGCGGGTAATGTGAGCAATTTGAATGAGTCATGATTATTAAACAAGCCAAGATACCAATGGAACTCACAATCCAGATTATTTATAGTTGCCTCTAATTGCAAAATAGCATCCTTATAAATATCCGACGAGATTTTGCCAGAACACACCGTTTCTACAAAAGCCGTATTGAGTTTGAGTTTCTCCACTTGCTTTCTAAATGAAGCCGACCAAATTAATGCACTTCGTATAGTATCCCATTCAGTATTAAGGCCTTTATAAAAAAATTGATAGTGTGCAATTAGTGTTTTCTCAGACTCTTCTATCCGTAAAGCTGTGTTTTTCAGCGTTTCCAAAATCTGAATGCTGCTAAGTAGTGACAAATATGTTGTTTTGAACTTTTCAAGTTTAGAAAAGTCCGAATTTTCATCCACAAGTAGATTCCCGAAGAACCTTTGAAAATTTGCTCGATTATAGTCAAACCATTTTCTTAATTCATCAATTGCTCGAAGCTGAGAAACAAGTTTAAAAACTTGTTCATCTGAAATTCTTTTTACTATTTCCTTATATTGAGACTGTATCAATTTTTTGTCAGCCTTATAATTTTTACTGAAGACCTTTAAAAACGAGGTATACTCAGTTTTGTAACGTGAAAGGATTCCATTGTAATCAATGCAAAAAACGGTTTTTTCATAGACCGAAGTCAAGTGGCTGGTGAATTCATTCAATTGTCTAGCCTTATCTTGCGCCTCATTCAAGAGTTCTTGGGCCGCTGGATAAT
>JASDTK010000010.1:0-2101 GCA_041891555.1 Oscillospiraceae bacterium | reverse complement strand
ATTAGAAACAATAGCTTTAATTGCTTTTAGTTCGTTTTCAATTGATTCTACAGTGAGAAGCTCATCAAGAGAGGTTAATTTTATAGTTTCGTCGTTAGCGGCAATAGAAGAATATAGTTCTAACAATTCGCCATGCTTCTGCCAAAAAAGAGCCTTTAACGCTTCGTGTTCAGCAATTTCATCAAAAAGGGGTTCAATCGTACTTCCAAGAATCCAAGAAACAGGAACCTTTGGTGACTCAATAGCCATCTTAACAATTGGAATAATATCAATTATTCCTTGATAGGTAATTTGCCAGTCAAGTGATAGTTTTTTGTACAAAGAGTCCACTTGCTGTTGAAAATATTCTACTTTTGGTATTAATGATCCGAGTTTTTGCCCTATGTCATACCGCAATTCATGTGAGACAGATGGGACAATTGCTCCATACCACGGGTTCGCCTTATAATCATATGCTTTGCCAAATACCGCAGTAAATAAGTACGATGCTGCAATAGCAGAAGAGAGCATATTCCGTAAAATAGGCACGGCATTTAAGGTTTACGACGCAGCTCATCATATTCTAGCAAAGGACTATGACGACCTAGCACAGTTTGTACCGGAAGGTGGTAATATTCCTATCTTCGAAGGGATTAATGATTTCACTCCATATTCCATTGAAAGTCATAAGCTGGCTGCTTTTGTGAAAATGAACACAGATTTTGTGCATGACGCTACCTTTGACATTGAAGATCACCTCGTTAAGCGTTTTGCAAAGAATTTTGCTAATGCTGAGGATAAGGCTTTTATTAACGGAACCGGCGAACAGATGCCCACGGGTATTCTGGATGCTACCAAAGGTGCAGTAGTAGGAAAGACAACGGATTCCATCACCTATGACGACATTATCAATCTGTACTTCTCCTTGCGTCCCGAGTATCGTAAGAATGCTGTGTGGCTGATGAATGACGAGACCGCTTTAGAACTGCGTTCCCTCAAGGACAGTGCAGGAAATTATCTCTGGCGCGACAGTGATGACACCATTTTAAGCAAAAAGGTTGTTATCACTGAATTTATGCCCAATGCCGAATCCGACAACAAGCCTATCGCTTTCGGTGACTTCAGCTACTACTGGATTATTGGAAGAAGGCCCGTCAGCGTAAAAACGCTTATAGAGAAATTTGCTCTCCTTGACCAGATTGGCTATCTCGCTTTTGAGTTCATTGACGGTAAACTTATCCGCAGAGACGCTGTAAAGGTTATTCAGATGAACACCATTTCTCTTTCTAACAAGGGATAACGTTTCAAAATAGCAAAGATATAGTGCAGGCACAGCAGAGGTTTACGCTGTGCCTGCATTTTCAATATCGTAGCTTTTAGAATAGAAATCCGCGCTTGTATGTAATTATTAAGATGTTACTACCCCAGAAAGGAGAATGTTATGGACGAAAACACTGCCAGCGTAACCGAAAAAGTCATCGGTGACACGCTTTACATTATCGAATCGGCAGTCAGCCGCGCTGCCAAGGAAACCGCTTACGACAAGCTGAAACGCCTGATACTGAACGAATCGGAGAGCCAGAAAATAAAGCTTGCATCATAAGAAAATACAACTTGACTTCTTCGCAGTAGTACGCGAATATATAGTACCGCTTGAAGACTGTCGGAATAGGGGGTTAACATGAACAATAGACAGTCTTTTACTACTGCGAAGAACGAAGATAATATAACGGCTCTGTACTGCCGTCTCTCTCGTGATGACGATCTGCAGGGCGACAGCAACAGCATCAAAAACCAGAAAGCCATTTTGCAGAAATATGCTGATGATAACGGTTTTGGCAACATCCAGTATTACGTTGACGATGGGTACAGCGGTACGAACTTTGATCGCCCTGATTGGCAGCGCCTTATTTCTCAGGTGGAAGAAGGCAGCGTTAGCACCATAATTGTAAAGGATATGAGTCGTCTGGGGCGTGACTATTTGAAGGTGGGTTACTACACCGAGGTGTTATTTCCAGGCTCCGACATCCGCTTCATTGCTATTAACAACGGTGTCGATAGTGCCAATCAGCAGGATAGCGACTTTACTCCTTTTCTCAACATCATAAACGAATGGTATGCC
>JASDTK010000009.1:2772-7101 GCA_041891555.1 Oscillospiraceae bacterium | reverse complement strand
CGACATCGCCGTTCACATCGTCAAAAGCGTTGACATTGAAGGTGATTTTACGTCCGTCGATTTCCGTTATTTCGCTTTCAATCCAGACCTTGTGGCCTATGGGTGTTGCAGCGGTATGAAAAATATCCACGTGGACGCCGACGCTTGCATAGCCCTTTTCAAGATGGGGAAGAAGAGAGCTGTTGCAGGTGTCCTCCATAAGCGCAACCAAAAAGGGAGTTGCAAGAACGTCGAACTTGATTGAGTCCGATATGGAGGAAACCACGTTCTTATCCGTTACGAGCATTTCCTTGGTGAATTTTTGTCCTACTTCGAGTGCCATAATGCCGCCTCCTGAAATTATATTATATTCCCGTCAGGTTGAAATCGGGAATCAGCTCGTCGGTTGCCGACGAGAGCTCCTGAAAATACCCGTTTTCGATGCCCGACAGGGAAAGATAGCTCTGCGCTCTTTCATATTCTTCCTTTGTAAGCAATCTGTCAAGCTCCGGATATTTTTCTTTATCCGCAAGCGGGACAAACTGGCTCATAAGGCTGAATAGCACGCCGTTTTTCGGGAAGCTCTCGGAAACCCAGTCGATGACGTCAAACGCGTCGTCAAGCCTGCCCGGTAGGATAAGATGCCGTATGAGCACACCGCTTTTCAAAAGTCCCTCTTCGTCCATGACGAAAGGCCCCGCCTGGCGATACATTTCAAGTATAGCGTTTTTTGCGAGCAACGGATAATCCTTTGCACCGGAATAGCGCGAAGCCGCCTCCGCGGACGTATATTTCAGGTCAGGCATATAGACCTGCACATAGCCCTCGAGCGTTTTGAGAGTTTCAACGCTCTCGTAGGCGGAGGAATTCCACACAACCGGGATTTTCGGATTTGCGAGCTTCAGCGCCTCGACGACCTTGTCCGCAAAATGAGTTGCGGTGACAAGATTCAAATTGTGCACACCGCTATCCTCAAGCTCCGAGAATATCTCCGCAAGTCGCGCAATGCTGACTTCCTTGCCTTGCCCTTCGATGCTGATTTCTCGGTTCTGGCAGAAAACACACTGCATATTGCAACCGGAAAAAAACACCGTCCCGCTGCCGCAGGTTCCGCTTATGCAAGGCTCCTCACCGAAATGTGCCGCCGCTCTTGCAACTAAGGGGAGAGCTCCGCAACAGCAGAAGCCGCGCTCACCGTTTTCACGGTCAACGCCGCAGCTTCGCGGACAGAGAAAGCACCCGCTCATTCCTCGCTGTCCGGAAGTTTGCAGACATCCACCCATTCGAGAGCTGCAGAATATTTATATAGTTCATCGGGGGTTAGTTCTATAGCACTGCTTGAGCTGCCCACGGCGGGAAAAACGGTTTTGAAACGCAGGACGGATTCGTCGATATAGACGGGTACTCCGCTGTTAATACCGAAGGGACAGACCCCTCCGACCGCGTGACCGACAAGCTCATCAACTTCCTCAGGTGTGAGCATCTTCGCCTTCATGCCGAATTTTTCCTTGAATTTTTGGTTGTTTATTCTGGCATCGCCCGCCGCAACAACGAGAAGCGCGCCCTCGCCATTTTTGAATGACAGTGTTTTCGCGATTCGCGCAGGCTCAACGCCGAGAGCTTCCGCCGCAAGCTCGACCGTCGCGCTCGAAACGGTGAATTCCTGAACCCTGTCTTCAACTCCGCAATTGCGCAGATGTTCGCGTGCTCTTAATATGGACACTTTTATCTCTTCTTTCTGATGTGAAAAATCAATACGCATATATTAGCACCTTTTATTCGCAAATGCAATTATTCATAATATTAGAATTAAATTCATTTCCTATTAATATTTATAAATAATATTCAGAATAATGCGGATATTGTTGCATTATTACTATTGATATTTCGCTTGTTAGGTGCTATAATGCAAATATACTGAATAAATATCCGGAGGAATTCATAATGAGTGAAATTAAAAAATGTGTGCTTGCCTATTCGGGCGGGCTTGATACATCGATAATAATCCCGTGGCTCAAGGAAAACTACGGCTGCGAGGTCATAGCCGTTTCCGGCAACGTCGGCCAGACCGACGAGCTTGACGGACTTGAGGAAAAGGCTCTTAAAACGGGAGCGAGCAAACTTTATATTCTCGACCTCATCGATGACTACGCCGAAAACTACATTGTCCCGACAATGAAGGCGGGCGCGAAATACGAGACATACCTGCTCGGAACTTCCACTGCACGCCCCTGCATTGCAAAGGGACTGGTTGAAATCGCACTTAAAGAGGGTGCGGACGCAATCTGTCACGGTTGCACCGGCAAGGGCAACGATCAGGTGCGCTTTGAGCTCGCCGTCAAGGCGCTTGCTCCGCAGATGAAGATTATCGCCCCGTGGAGAGAGTGGAGTATTCAGAGCCGCGAGGAGGAGATAGACTACGCCGAAGCGCATAACATTCCCCTCAAGATAAATCGTGAAACGAACTATTCAAAGGACAAAAACATGTGGCATCTGAGTCACGAGGGCCTCGACCTCGAGGACCCCGCGAACGAGCCGCTCTATAACAAACCCGGCTTTCTCGAAATGGGCGTTTCGCCCGAAATGGCTCCCGACAAGCCGACCTATGTTGAGCTTGAGTTCGTAAAGGGCACACCGGTTGCTCTCGACGGCGAAAGAATGAAGGTTGCGGACATCATCTGGAAGCTCAACAAGCTGGGCGGTGAGAACGGCATCGGCCTCATTGACATCGTTGAAAACAGGCTTGTCGGCATGAAATGCCGCGGCGTTTACGAGACCCCGGGTGGAACGATACTCTACTATGCGCATCAGGTGCTCGAAACGCTGTGCCTTGACAAGGCGACGGCGCATCTCAAAGAACAGCTCTCCGTCACCTACGCCGAGCTCGTCTACAACGGCCAGTGGTTCACACCGCTGAAAAAAGCGCTTGACGCCTTCGTCGACGTTACGCAGGAGAACGTGACAGGAACCGTCAAACTCAAGCTCTACAAGGGCAACATGATAAATGCTTCGGTTACTTCACCGTACTCGCTGTATTCCGAGAAGATTGCGACCTTCGGCGCAAGCGACTATAACCAGAAGGACGCTGAGGGCTTCATAAACCTCTACGGTCTGCCCATTAAGGTTAAGGCAATGATGGAGCAGGGACTTCTGAAATAGACTCCAAAAAGTTCAGCGGCGGACTTAAAGTCTGCCGCTGAACTTTTGTTGACATTCTATATTTTGCGATGTATGATACATTTGTAATGAGTGGCACAAACATGCGGAGGGAGATAAAGATATGAAACGCAGTACAAAAATCGGCATCGTTACGAGCGGCGGAGACTGTCAGGGCCTCAACGCGGCTATACGCGGTGTCGGAAAAGCGCTTTTAGAGCATATTGACAATGTCGAAATCTTCGGTATGTATGACGGCTATCGCGGACTTATCGAGGGCGACTATAAGTTCATGGAAGCAAAGGATTTTTCCGGTATACTCACCGAGGGCGGAACGATACTCGGCACCTCCCGCCAGAAATTCATTCCGGGCAAGGCTATAGTGGACGAAAAGGGCAACGACCTTATGCCGGCAATGCTGGATACCTACAATCGCCTGAATCTTGACGGTCTTGTCGTCATGGGCGGAAACGGAACTCAAAAAAGTGCCAAGCTGCTTATGGACGCGGGGATGAATATCATCACTCTGCCAAAGACAATTGACAACGATATCTGGGGAACGGACACAACCTTCGGTTTCCAGAGCGCCGTGGACATAGCGTCAAACGTTATAGATTACATACACTCGACGGCCAGCTCCCACAGCCGCGTGTTCCTCGTAGAACTGATGGGGCGCGACGCCGGCTGGCTTACACTGAACGCGGGTGTAGCGAGCGGCGCGGATGTCATCCTGATACCTGAGATACCCTACGATATGGCGAAGATTGCGGAAGCGGTCGAGTACCGCAGAAAACACGGACGGCATTTCACGATTATTGCGGTGGCCGAGGGAGCCGTTTCCATAAATGACGCGGTGCTGACTGAGGATGAGCGCAGAGCCGTCAAGGAATCCATGAAGCATTCAACAATATCATACCGTATAGCCAGCGAACTTGAGAGCATCACCGGACAGGAGACCCGCGTTACCGTACCCGGCCACTACCAGAGGGGCGGCCCACCATGCCCGTATGACCGTGTGCTGGCGACTCAGTTCGGCACCGCGGCGTCTAAGCTCATAATTGAGAAAAAATACGGTCATATGGTCGGAATTCAGGGCGGCAATATTGTGGCCGTTCCGCTTCCCGACGCCGCAAGCAGAACGAAGTTTCTGCCGACGGATCATCCGCTTATCGAGACGGCAAGAGACATCGGCAT
>JASDTK010000009.1:0-2762 GCA_041891555.1 Oscillospiraceae bacterium | reverse complement strand
GACAGGTGTTTGCCTGTCACTTTCTTTTTATGAATTGATTCCCGCGTTTTCCTGTGTTATACTTCTATGATAACTATTCAATTTCTGACCTCGGAGGGATAAGCTATGATAGAACTTGATAAAAATAAGGCGTGGGAACTGCTGAAGGAATATAATAAGGACGTGTTTCATCTTAAGCACTCGCAGACTGTAGCGCTCTGCATGCGCTATTTCGCGGAGACGGAGGGCTATGCGTCGGAGGCTGACTTCTGGGAAATAGTCGGGATGCTGCACGACCTTGATTTTGAACTTTATCCCGAGGAGCACTGTGTCAAGGTTCAGGAAATAATGCGCGAAAAGGGACTGGACGAAAAGCTTATCCACGCCGTCGCGAGCCACGGCTACGGTATTTGCGTAGACATTATTCCGGAGCATCAGATGGAAAAGATACTATTTGCGTCAGACGAGCTGACTGGGTTAATCGGCGCCGCCGCGCTCATGCGCCCATCAAAGAGCACGCAGGACATGGAGCTCTCTTCGCTGAAAAAGAAATTCAAGGACAAGAAGTTTGCCGCCGGCTGCAGCCGTGATATAATCGAAAGGGGAGCGGAGCTGCTGGGCTGGGAGCTTGATATGCTGCTCTCCAAGACTCTGGACTCGATGAAAGCTGTCGAGGATAAGATTAACGACGAAAGCTATTATGAAACATAGAAGCTAAGGCTTCTCAAGGAGTTTTTATGCCAATCGGCAAAGACACAATTCTGCAGGGTAAAATATTTTCGCCGCTTTTAAAATTTGCAATACCGCTCATGCTCACTATATTACTGCAGGCGCTTTACGGAGCTGTCGATCTCATTGTTGTCGGCAAATTCGGTGATACCACAAGCGTTTCCGCGGTTGCAAACGGTAGTCAAATAATGCAGTCCATCATAGAGGTGATAATCGGACTTTCAATGGGCGTAACGGTGCTGATAGGTCGTTTCGTGGGTGCGAAGGACGATGAAAGCGCTGCCAAAACAGTCGGTGGTGCGATTAAGCTGTTCTTAATCGTGGGATTCGCCGTTTCAGTCATTATGGCAGTGCTTGCGCCGCAAATCGTGGTCTTGATGAAGGTTCCCGCTGAAGCAGCAGAAAAAACGATTCAATATGTCCGTATATGCGGGGGCGGACTGATTTTTATAACGGCATACAATGTTATCAGCGCACTGTTTCGCGGTTTGGGAGATTCTAAATCGCCGCTGTTATTCATTACAATCGCATGCGTTACTAACATAGTCGGCGACCTCTTACTTTGTGGGGTATTCAAACTCGACGCTACGGGTGCGGCTATCGCAACAGTTTTCGCGCAGGCTGTCAGCGTTGCTTTCTCAATATATAAAATCAGAAAAGATAGACTTCCCTTCGAAATTTCAAAAAAGAAACTGCTGAGTTCAAAGGGCTCATCGCTTCGAATACTCAAAATCGGAGGTCCTGTTGCCTTGCAGGACTTCTGTATCAGCTTCTCATTTCTTATCATAATTGCAATAATGAATTCGCTCGGACTTGTCGCCTCGGCGAGTATCGGAATTTCGGAAAAGCTGTTCGTCTTTCTTGCGCTTGTGCCTATCTCGTTTATGTATGCGCTGTCCGCTTTTGTAGCTCAGAACGTTGGGGCAAAGCAGGAACACAGGGCAATCAAGGGCCTCGGCGCTGGTATGATAGCGTCCTTCACCTTTGGCATCTGTACATTCCTGCTGACTTTTTTCGCGGGAAATGTTCTCGCAGGCTTCTTTGAAAACGACCCCATTGTCATTACAGCAGCCCATAACTATATGCGAGGAACATCGGCGGAATTTCTGCTCGTACCCTTTGTATTTTGCTTTTTGGGTTACTTCAATGGTATCGGAAAAACAAACTTTGTTCTCATACAGGGTCTGCTTTCTTCTTTTGCTGTAAGGATACCAATCTCATACTACCTTAGCCGCCTTCCGAACGCGGAACTATTTACGATTGGCCTTGCCGTTCCGATTTCCACCTTATCAAGTATTTTGATTTGCGGAGGATATTACATATTCGTGCGAAAAAAGCGGCTGGCGATGCACCAAATATGAGTTGATTGGGCAAAATATGAAAAAGAAAGAGTATATTTGGGCCAGTGGTCTCGTTATTAGCAGTCTTTGCGAATTTAGCGGCATAATGTTAATGGCTATTAATGAAGGTGGAAAGATTTACACAAATGAATTACTTCCGACGTTGCTGATTACTCTGGGAGCCGTCATACTTCCAATAGTAGTTCGCATAATGCCAATTAAAGATGAAGCTCTACGGATGAGAATGCTCAAGCCAAATCGCTCTGGCTGCCTCAATGTCGGCATGCTTTGCGCTTAAAATACTTACTTCGGGCGCACTTCAGGAAACACTAAAAACGGTGGTCTTTTTATTAGGCATTGCAATTGCAGTCGGTCTGTATGTATATGAGAAGCGAAAGGCCGGAAAACAGACAACAAGGGAATTAATGAAGCGTGTTTGAAAAGCGTAAATCGTGATGTTAAATCATTACACGCAACGTTTTAAGGCTCAACAAGCTGTTGACAAGCCTAGCCAATACTGATAAAATTTATCAGTCATATTGTAATAATCGCTATGAAAAAGTCAGCGAAAAGCAGCGGTGCAAAGCGAGGGAGAACGGTGAAAGCTCCTCACAGGCACTTTTTGCAGCCGCTTTTGAGCGACCCGCGAGAACGGGCGGATTGCCTGCGTTAAAGGCAGCGTAAGATATCCCGATTTTTGGGATAAATTAGGGT
>JASDTK010000008.1:0-7104 GCA_041891555.1 Oscillospiraceae bacterium | reverse complement strand
TGTTGACCATATCGTTCTGCAGTCTCTTTTTGACCGCGACCGTGTCGGCTCCCGCGCGGTTCAGGAAGGCCGCAGCGTCAAAGGTTTTTTCGCCTGTGCGCATCGTGAAGTTCTTAGTGTCCATTACAATGCCCGCCAGCATGGCGTCCGCTTCCACCTTTAAAATATCGGCCTGTTCTACGAGCTCCTGAACGAGCTCGCAGACAAGCTCGCAAACAGAGGAAGCATACGGTTCAAGGAAGGTCAGCGCCGCGTTCTGTATATAGCTTGCCGCGCGCCTGTGGTGGTCGATAACCGCCACTCTGTTGCAGCTCATCAAAAGGCTCTGATCCTCGACCTGCTCCGGACGGTTCGCGTCGACAACGATGAGAAGAGTATTCCTGTCCGCTTTCATTATCGCTTCCTGAGGACTAATAATCACGTCTTTATATTCACCGGCGGAGCGAAGCTTATCCAGCAGGCTTTCGGCAGCGGAGTTCTTATCGTCGATTACAATATAGGTTCTGCAGCCCATTTTTCTGCCGATGCAGCAGAGCCCCGCGGCCGCGCCCACACTGTCCATGTCTCCAAACCTGTGTCCCATAACGAAAACCTGTCCGGAGGCTTTGATAAGCTCCGATAGCGCACTTGCCATAACGCGGGATTTGACCTTGGTGCGCGTCTCGATCTCCGCGCCGCGTCCACCGAAAAATTCGAAGTTGAAGCGGTTTTTAATAACCGTCTGGTCTCCGCCTCTCGAAAGCGCCATTTCGGTGCTCAGAACGGCGAAATTGAAGTCCTCCTCAAAGGAACCGCCGTCACGCCCGATGCCGATGCTGACGGAAGCGTGTATTCCGCTCGGATTCACGACCTCATGCACGCTGTCCATGAGAGAAAACTTTTCCTCAACCAGTTTCTTATAGTGGCGCTCCTCGAAAATCAGCATATATCTGTCCTTGTCATAGTGGCATACTATGCCGCCTATGTCGGAGCCCCAGTTCTCCACTTTTTCTGAAATCGCGTTCTGAAGGCGAGTTTTCACTCTTTCGGGCTGGTTTTTTGATATTTCCTCCAGATTGTCAAACAGTATTATCGCAACTATCGGGCGCGAGTTTTCATACTCCTCCCTAGTCTGCTCATAGTCCGTTACATCGAGCCAATAGCTTATGCCCATGAAGTCTCTGCTCGTTTCCGTTTCGCCGCGGACAATGTTGCCGTAAACCCTGTAACGCCTGCCGCCTGCCTCGATGAGCTCTGGGTACTGTAGTTTTCCTTCTGTGAGCCACTTCGCCTTGAAGCCCGGTACCAGATCGCTCAGGCGGGTGTCAAAATGGAACTTTTTTTTCGTAAAAATATCTGAGAAAAAGCTGTTGCCCCAGATAATTGCGGTATTATCGAGACGGAACGCCACCATCGGCAGCGGGAAATTGACGAGCGTATCACTCTTAACCGCTTCAACATTGGCGGTCACGGACTCAATATAGGCTCGAAAGTCCCTTCTTCTGCGGCGGTTTATTATTACCGCATAGACAAAAAGCAGCGCAACTATCGCGATTTCGGCATAAGCCAGCTTCATATTGAAAATAAACTCGATTCCAGCAAAGACCACCAAAAAGAAAAAGTACAGTCTCGTTCCCGGCTCAAGCAGTCTCCTGAGAGTTTTATTCATTGCGCAGCCAATCCTTTCAGCAAGCGGAAGCTTTCCCCGCTCTATCCTCTCGGTACGGATATTATGTCTGTGGTAGATTAGTTATTATATCAATGTTTTTTCTTTCCTGCAACATTTATTACATATATTACATAGTATCCATTCAGGACAGCCGTAAAACTTCAAAATGCTCATGCCATTTTTTCCAAGGTTATTTTCACCTTTTGCGGGAAATACTTTTAGACGAGGCGAGTCTGACCCGACGCGCCTCATCTTCAGCAAAAAGGAGTGACGTTTTGAAAGCGATAATTATGGCGGGCGGAAAGGGAACACGGCTTCGGCCCATATGCGACCTGATGCCGAAGCCCATGACGGAGCTTCTCGGAAAACCGCTTATGGAACATCTGACTGAGCTTTTGAAATTAAACGGATTTCAAGAGCTCTGCGTAACGCTCGGGCACAAGCCTGAGTGCATTACCCGCTACTTCGGCGACGGAAGCCGCTACGGCGTTTCGATGCAGTATAAGATTGAAAAAAAGCCTCTCGGCACAGCCGGGGGTGTCCGAGCATGCAAAGATTTTGTCGAAGACGCGGATTTTTTGGTTATAAGCGGCGACGCGGCCTGCGATTTTGACCTCGAATTTCTGGCGGAAGAGCACAGAAAAAACGGCGCCCTTGTTACAATGGCGCTATTCCCCCATTCCGAACCTCTGCCCTACGGAACTGTGCTGACGGACAGAAACGGCAGAGTCATCAGTTTCATCGAAAAGCCGTGCTGGGAAAGAGTGGTCACCGATCTTGTGAACACCGGAATCTACATGATTTCTCCTAAGGTACTCGATCTTATCCTTCCGGATTCACCCTTTGATTTTGCCCGTGACCTGTTCCCTCTCATGGCGAAAAAAGGGCTTGAAATAATCGGCATTCCTATGCAGGGATATTGGTGCGACATCGGAAACAGCAAGAGCTATCTTCGCTGCTGCCTCGACGCTCTGGACGGAAAGCTGAAAATCAGCCCAGCGCAGCGGAATTCCTTATCCCCCGGCGTCTATGCTCCCCGCGGACTTCCCTCCTCCGCGCGTCTCATACCTCCCTGTATCGTCTGTGACGGCGCCCTCATCGGACATGACGCCGTAATTGGAAGAAGCATAGTCCACTCCGGCAGCCGCGTCGGCGCCTATTCACGGGTCGTGAATTCCGTGATTGACGGAGGCAACATCGGCGAAGCCTGCGTTATCAGCGGTTCCGTTGTTTGCCGCGGAGCGGTACTGTATCCCGATACGGTGACAGCGTCAGGAGACGTTATCGCAGCCGGCTGTACAGGCTCACCGCCTGCGCCCGAAACCAAACTCAGCGCAAGAAGGGGAGCTACCGGACTCTGCCGCGAGATTTCCTGCGAAAACAGGGCAAGGCTCATGCGTGAAATGTCCTCCGTACTTTGGGAGGCGGGCGCCGATTTTACAGACGGGATTACGCTTCTTGACGGCAGATGCAAGGTGCGCATCTCTCCGCTCGCTGAGGAATCCTCAATCTCCGTCGAGGCTATCGGCGGCAGAGAAAATGAGCGGCTGCAAATATGCAAAAAGTACAGCGAGCTTGCCGAAAAATTTGGCGGCAAGTCGATATTATGAAAAATTGAGCGGATAAATATACAATCATCTTTGAATTATTATTGCAAATAGTGCATAATATTATCATTATTTTTGAGTATTATGCAGAATATATGAAATATTTGAAAAACTACTTGAATATTAATCCACTCCGTACTATAATCATATTCACGGATAACAAACCGGATATTTATTTATTTTATGGGGTGAAATGAAATGAAAAACTTTAAGAAAGCTATTGTAGCTGTTCTTGCTCTTGCAATGCTTCTGTCTCTCGCCGCCTGCGGCGGCACGCAGAAAGCCTCCACCGCGACTGACGTTCCCGCGTCCGCCGCTCCTTCCGCTGCGACCTCTACAGTCGCTACAGTCGAAACAGGCAAGCTCCACATGGCTACAATCGCCGCCTTTCCTCCGTACGAAAGGGTGAAAGACGACGGTACTTATGAGGGCATCGACGTTGAAATCGCGACCAAAATCGCCGAAAAGCTCGGACTTGAGCTTGTAGTGGACGATATGGATTTCGGCGCTGTCATTACCGCGGTCCAGACAGGCAAGAGCGACATTGCCATGGCCGGAATGACCGTTACCGACGAGCGCAAGAAAAACATCGATTTTACCGACAGCTACGCTACCGGCAAGCAGGTCATCATCGTCAAGGAAGGCTCCGACATCAAGTCCGCCGATGACCTTGCCGACAAGATGATCGGAACTCAGGAAGCAACCACCGGCTATATTTACTGCTCCGCCTCCACCGAAGACGGCGGCTACGGCGAAGATCATGTCACGGCCTATACAAACGGCGCGATGGCAGTTCAGGCTCTCGTTGAGGGCAAGGTAGACTGCGTCATTATCGACAGCCAGCCGGCGGCGGAATATGTTAAGGCCAACAAGGGGCTCACAATTCTCGAGACTCCGTTTGTAACCGAGGATTATGCCATCGGCGTTTCCAAAGACAATACGGCTCTCACCGAAGCAGTCAACTCCGCTCTCAAGGAGCTTATCGCAGACGGCACTGTAAAAAGCATTATCGATAAGTACATCAAGGCTTAACGGCTGCGTTATAAGACGAGGGGCGGCCCTTTCGGCCACCCCTCCTTATTGCTTATAAAGGGGAGATAATAGGCGTGAATTTCTGGACTGAGTTTGTTAATAAACTGGGCCATTCTTTTTCTGAATTCTGCACTTCTTTCGCTGCCCAATTCAATCAGGCCTTTGTAGTCGGCGGCCGATGGAAGCTGTACATAGGCGGACTTGGTACGACCCTAATGGTCACCGTACTTGCCCTTCTGCTGGGAATCATACTTGGCGTACTTGTTGCGGTGATACGTTCCGCGCATGATCAGCAGGAGCGCGGCAAGCCCGCCGTCTGGCTGTCGGTTCTAAACTGGATATGCAAGCTGTACGTTACAGTGATACGCGGTACGCCTATGATGGTTCAGCTCCTTATCATGTACATGGTTATTTTCGCAAGCTCCAGAAATCAGGTTGGCGTTGCCATGCTCGCCTTCGGAATCAATTCCGGCGCCTACGCGTCGGAGATAATTCGCGGCGGCATTATGGCAATTGATCCTGGCCAAATGGAGGCCGGCCGCTCGCTTGGCTTCAGCTATGCTTCCGCAATGAGGATTATAATTATCCCTCAAGTCATAAAAATGATACTCCCCGCTCTCGGAAACGAGCTTATCACGCTTTTGAAAGAGACTTCAATTGTAACCGTTATCGGACTCCGCGACATTACCAAGGTGGCGCTCCTCATTCAGGGCAAGACCTATCAGGCCTTTTTCCCGCTCTTTGCAATCGCTCTCGTCTATCTTGTATTGGTACTGATTCTCACCTGGGTCTTCGGCAAACTCGAAAGGAGGATGCGCGCAAATGAACGATAATACTTTAATCAGCGTGCAGAACCTCAAAAAGTACTATAACGGCGAAAAAATTAAAGCTCTGGACGGTGTTTCCGCCGATATACGAAAGGGAGAGGTCGTCGTTGTTATCGGCCCCTCGGGAAGTGGAAAATCCACTTTCCTGCGCTGCCTGAACCTTCTTGAAGTTCCGACGGACGGGCATATCCTGTTTAACGGCACGGATATTACGGACGAGAAAACCGACATCAACCTCCATCGGCAGAAGATGGGCATGGTTTTCCAGCACTTCAACCTGTTTCCGCATATGACGGTGCTTAAGAACATGACCGCCGCCCCGACGAGAATACTTAAAAAAAGTAAGCCGGAAGCAGAAGCTCAGGCTATGGCTCTGTTAAAGCGCGTCGGGCTCGAGGACAGAGCGAACGCATATCCAAGCCAGCTTTCAGGCGGCCAGAAGCAGCGCATAGCAATCGTGCGCGCTCTGTGCATGAACCCTGATGTGATGCTTTTTGACGAGCCCACTAGCGCGCTCGACCCCGAAATGGTCGGCGAGGTGCTCGACGTTATGAAGCAGCTCGCGCGCGATGGTATGACGATGGTCGTCGTGACCCATGAAATGGGCTTTGCAAAGGAAGTCGGCTCGCGCGTCATCTTCATGGACGAGGGCAAAATCGTCGAGGAAAACAGCCCCGCCGTAATCTTCGACAATCCCCAGAGCGAAAGGCTGAAGAGCTTCTTGGCAAAAGTCCTCTGACGCGAAAACAATAATACTGCATTTCCTGCGACGTTTTCAAACGTCGCAGTTTTTTCGACACGAAACGCATTTATTACAAGATTCCGGTGAAATAAATCAAAATCGAAACAAATTCTACAGTTGCCGCCTTTGTATTTACCGCCCTGTAGCGCTATGCTATAATAATGTCTGTTCAACCGGATTTCATGGAGGCTTTTATGCGTAATATCCGCTTAATTTTTATAGCGGCGCTTCTTTTATCACTTCTCTGCTCCTGTGGGAGCGAGGGGCTTGTTTCCGCGTCCGTCTCTCCCTCCGCTAATACGCCGGGAACGGCCAGCGCCTCTCCGACTGACATAACGGAAAATACAGCCGCGCCCTCCCCGTCTCCGGCGCAGTCGATTCCACAGCTCGACAACAAGCCGCGTTTTGATTTATATCTTGCTTTTCTGTCAGATAATTATCAAGAGCTTAACGATATCTTCTTCGGCGGTATTTCGGGAGTCGGCTTTATCGATCTGGATCTGGACGGCGGAGTCGAAATGCTTGTTTTCGACTCCGGGGCCTCGGCGGCGATGGGGCTGCAGTTCTTCGATATAATCGACGGCAAAGTGGAGTGCATTTCGGCCAATATGGAAGCTGCCGGCAAGACCTTCGGCGGAGAGCATTTAAGCAGCGTCGTTGTAAATGCGAATCATTTTGACGATTTCCGTCTCATGGAAGACAAGGTAAACAAGGAGAAATTCTTTATCGTCGAAAGCGGCAACGGTGCCGCCGACTTCAGCTATTCCGAACTCATACGCTTCGGAAACGACGACGGCGTTCTTACACTCGACAGTCTCATGTACAAACATGAGGACTACGACCTCGATACCGGCGCGCTGAAAGGCGAGAGCTTCAGGCTTGCCGGGAAAAACGCCGAAAAGGGCGAATACGACGCGGCGTACAAAAAAGTCTTCGACAGTGCCGAGGAGCTGCCCTATACGGCAATGGGCGCGTTTCAATGGGAGCGCGAGAACTATGCGAACGGCAAGGACGGGCTTTTTTCAATGGCCAATGCCGCGCAGATGCTTTATTATGCAAACTCGTTTTTAATTACATAATACAAAGCCTGACCGCATAGGATATACCACTATAAAATCGGAGGTATATCCTATGTTATATGAAGAAAAGGAAAAGCTTACGGCAAAACCGCACAATGTAATAATGGAGGACAGAGCGCGCCTCTCCGTTTCGGGTGTAACGGATGTAGAGAGCTTTGACGACAGGCAG
>JASDTK010000007.1:0-1313 GCA_041891555.1 Oscillospiraceae bacterium | reverse complement strand
ACGCGCCTGGACAAATTCAACCTGCCACCGCTGGCCGCGCTGACACGCACCGACGATATGGCCCTGCCGACCATCGGGGAGAAAAAGACAGCCCTGTTCGCTGTCATCCCCGACAATGACAGCAGCTTCAACTTTCTTGTCGGTATGCTCTATACGCAGCTTTTCCAATCCCTCATGTATCTGGCCGATCATAAGTACGGCGGCAGGCTCCCCGTCCACGTTCACTTTGTTATGGATGAGTTTGCAAATGTCGCGCTGCCGGATGAGTTCGACAAACTGCTTTCCACCATGCGCTCACGGGAAATAAGCGTTTCCATCATCCTGCAAAACCTCGCGCAGCTCAAAGCGCTGTTTGAAAAGCAGTGGGAGAGCATCGTCGGCAACTGTGACGAATTTCTTTATCTCGGCGGCAACGAACAGAGCACTCACAAATACGTTTCCGAGCTGCTCGGCAAGGAGACGCTGGACACCAACACCTACGGCCAGAACCGGGGGCACAACGGAAGCTACTCGGTCAACTGGCAGCAGACAGGCCGGGAGCTTCTTATGCCGGATGAGGTGCGGATGCTGGACAATCGGTATGCGTTGCTTTTCATCCGCGGCGAGCGCCCTATTCGGGATGAAAAGTTTGACATACTGAAACACCCGAATGTCAGGTTTACCGCAGACGGCGGCACAAAGCCCTATCTCCATGGAGGAACCGAGCGAGCCGTCGCTACGCTGCGTTTCACTAAGGCAAACGGTCAGGCTCAACCGACTTCCGAGCCACAGCGAAATATTAATCTGTCCCAATATGAGCTGTTTTCCGAAGCAGACTTAGAAGAACAATTTATGGAGGTAAATAATAATGAGACACTCTCCTAAAATCCGGCGTATCTTCGCCGTATATTGCACACTTGTACTGATGTTTACCGTTCTCGGCGTCACGGCTTACGCTACAGACGATCCTATTCAAGTGGTGAACAACCTGTCCGATTTCATTTTCGGGCTGATCCGGGCCATCGGCCTGATTCTGCTGGGCTTTGGTATCGTGCAGGTCGGCCTTTCACTTAAATCCCATGACCCTTCCCAGCGAGCCAACGGCTTTATGACACTGGCCGGAGGTATTGTTATTACGTTCGCAAAAGAAATATTAAATCTCATTACAGGAGGTTGATCGCTATGTTTGAGAGATTCCCCATTACAGAAAAAATGCACATCCATTCCCTGGACGGCGAGCTACGTGACGCTACCATCCTGAAAAAGCTGGGAGACAACGATTATCTTGCCGAATATAGCGGCGTTAAGTGCCACGCGATCTATAACCCTTTCGT
>JASDTK010000006.1:0-7208 GCA_041891555.1 Oscillospiraceae bacterium | reverse complement strand
CGACGACTTTACGAAGTCCGTCATGTATCCCAGCGACGCGGCGCTCTCCAAGTGCGAGTCGTATGTAAATCTCCCGCAGGAGACTCTGGACTACTACGACGAGATGTGGGTAAAGCTGAAATCGTAATAAATAAGAAGAGCGCACCAAGCGGTGCGCTCTTCTTATTTATTTAGCTTTCGGGAGTTTCCTTCCGCTCCACGGCTTTGATATTCCGCTCGAATTTGCTTCTTGGACCCATGACCTCGTGACCGCAGCCCATACAGCGAAGCTTGAAGTCCATACCCGTGCGCAGGACAAGCCAGCGCTTTTCGCCGCAGGGATGGACTTTTTTCATTGTAAGAATGTCGCCTACTCTTATATCCACTATAAAGCCCTCACTTTTTCTTGATATTGTCCCAGTAGGTTTTCGCGGCCTGCTCGGTTTTGTTGTCGCCGTAATCGTAGTATTTTGTGCCCTTTAGCTCGTCGGGCAGGTACTGCTGCTTTACCCAGTGGTTCGGGAAGCTGTGGGGGTATTTATAGTTCTGCTCGCGCTTGTGCTCCGATGAGTCCGCGTGGACGTTCTGCATCTCACGCGGGATGCTTCCGGTTTTTCCTGCACGGATATCGCTGACGGCTTTACCGATTGCCATTACTCCGCTGTTCGATTTCGGCGCGGTTGCGAGCAAAATGACAGCCTCGGCAAGAGGCAGCTGAGCTTCGGGCAGACCGAGCTGCAGGGCGGAATCGACGCAGGCCTTGACTATCGGCACCGCCATCGGATACGCAAGCCCTATATCCTCGCTCGCTGAGCATAGTATGCGCCTGCACGCGCCGGGAAGGTCGCCCGCCTCCAGAAGTCTGGCAAGATAGTGGAGCGCCGCGTCGGGATCGGAACCGCGCAGCGATTTCATAAGAGCCGAGAGTATATCGAAATGCGCGTCACCCTCTCGGTCGTAGCGCATTGCGCTCTTTTGCGAAACCTGCTCCGCGTCGCTGAGCGCGAGCGTGACCTTGTTTGACGCGCCCCTGCACGCGCTGTATAAAAGCTCAATCGCGTTTATCGCCTTGCGTACATCGCCGCCGCAGCCCTGTGCGAGATAAGAGGTCACGCCATCCTCGCAGGTGATTTTAGTTCCGTCACGAATTTCAAGAAAGCGCAGAGAGCGCACGACGGCCTTTTCGCAGTCGGTTGCTGAAATCTGTTTGAATTCAAAAATAGTTGAGCGGCTTAAAATCGCGTTGAAAACATAAAAATATGGATTTTCAGTTGTGGAGGCGATAAGTGTTATTTTTCCGTTTTCAATGAACTCCAGAAGCGACTGCTGCTGCTTCTTGTTGAAGTATTGGATTTCGTCAAGGTAAAGAAGAACACCCTCGGGCGCCATCAATGTATCCAGTTCATCGATGATAGCCTTGATGTCCGCGATACCTGAGGTCGTCGCGTTGAGCTTTCGCAGAGCGCGGTTCGTCTTTTCCGCAATGATGCTGGCAACAGTGGTTTTACCCGTACCGGATGGGCCGTAAAATATCATGTTCGGTATCTGCTTTGACTCAATGATGCGGCGTAGCATCGAGTTTTCGCCTAAGATTTCGGACTGTCCGACGACGTCGTCCAGCGAAGTCGGGCGCAGCTCGTCGGCAAGCGGTCTGTACATGGCAGAGCCTCCTTTAGCGGGAATATAAGTTTGTAAAAGAGCCGGCGGAGTATCCCGTCGGCTCTTGAATGTGCTGATACATGCAGCCGATATTGCGGATTTCCTGCTTTTAGTATAACACGGAAGGCCTCATTCGTACAGGGGGTATTTTTTGCAGAGAGCGGCGACGCGCCCCGCGATGTCTTCCTTCTTGTTGTCAAAGTCGCGTATGGAAAGGCTCAGAAGCTCCGCGATTTCGACGATATCCTCGCCTACAAAGCCTCGCGCCGTGACTGCCGCCGTACCGAGGCGCAGACCGCTCGTTTCCTTTGCTGTGAGCGGGTCGCCGGGAATTTTGTTTTTGTTGGTGGTGATGTGCACATCGTCCAGACGGGTCTCGAGTTCGCGTCCCGAAATGCCCGTTCCGCGCAGGTCGAGCAGAACTAGGTGATTGTCCGTTCCGCCGGAAACAAGATTAAGTCCGCGCTTTAAAAGCTCGGAAGCAAGTATCGCGCAGTTTTCATGGAGCTGTGCCTGATAGGCAAGAAATTCCGGCTTCAGCGCTTCGCCGAAGGCTACGGCCTTGCCTGCAATTACATGCATCAAAGGCCCGCCCTGGCTTCCGGGGAAAACCGCGCTGTTTATTTTTTTCGCAAGCTCGGGGTCGTTGGTCATAATAGCGCCGCCGCGCGGCCCGCGGAGTGTCTTGTGCGTGGTTGTCGTGACAACGTCGGCATAGCCGAAGGGGGAGGGGTGAAGACCTGCAGCGACAAGACCCGCGATATGCGCCATGTCGACCATAAGATACGCGCCGACTTCCTTCGCGATTGCGGCAAATTTATCGAATTCGATGACGCGCGGATAAGCGGACGCGCCCGCAATTATCATTTTAGGCCTGGTCTCGAGCGCAATTCTGCGCACCTCGTCGTAATCTATATAACCCGTTTCGGGGTTTACACCGTAGGAAACGGCATGATAGTTTTTGCCTGAAAAATTGACCTTGTAACCGTGAGTGAGGTGCCCGCCCGCATCGAGATCCATGCCGAGTACTGTGTCGCCCTGCGAGCAGAGCGCGAGATACGCGGCGTAGTTTGCCTGTGAGCCGCTGTGGGGCTGGACATTTGCGAATTCACAGCCGAAAAGCTTCTTGCAGCGCTCGATGGCTATATTCTCCACGATGTCCACATACTGGCAGCCGCCGTAATAGCGGCGTCCGGGATAGCCCTCGGCATATTTATTCGTGAGCACGCTGCCGACAGCCGCAAGAACGGCTTCGCTGACGATGTTTTCTGAAGCAATGAGCTCAATGTTGTCTCTCTGGCGTTTTAGCTCGAGAGCCATTGCGTCCGCTACTTCCTTATCCTGTTGTGAGATGATATCCAGCTGACTTTCCACCGTCATTTGCGTGCCCTCCGTAAATTTTTGTATATTTATTATTGATAAACGATAAACCGAGCCCTTCGCCGAAAGGCGCAATCGGTATTATAATAAACAGATACTATAGTAATTATAACCTTAGGGGCAGAGCTTGACAACTGTATAAAAATGAAAATTCTTTGATTTTCTGCCGAAGAATGTTATACTTTTGTATAAGAAAACCCCGCCGCAGCGAAGGAGACCGCTATGAGGACTGATAAACAGATTAAGGAGATAATATCAAGGCTCGAGGATGAATATCCGCTCGCGGAATGTTCTCTCGATTACGGAAAGGACTACGAGCTTTTATTCGCTACGCGCCTTGCCGCCCAGTGTACGGATGAAAGGGTCAATAAAATAACGCCGATTCTGTACTCGAGATACCCGACGCTAGAGGAAATAGCCAAGGCTGACATATCTGATATTGAGGAAATTATCCGCTCCTGCGGCTTTTTCCACACGAAGGCGCGCGACATCATCGACTGCGCAAACGCGATTATTGACCGCTTCGGCGGAAAGGTGCCGGACAATATGGAGGATTTGACGAGCCTGCCCGGAGTAGGACGAAAGACCGCGAATCTTGTGCTGGGCGACGTTTTCGGAAAGCCCGCCGTAGTTGTCGACACGCATTGTATCAGGCTCACAAACCGCATAGGGCTTGTAGACAATTTGAAAGACCCCGCAAAAATCGAAACAGAGCTTCGGAAAATACTTCCGCCCGAAAAATCCTCCGACTTCTGCCACAGAATGGTGCTTCACGGCAGGGCGGTCTGTCCGGCGAGAAAGCCCCTGTGCGAAAAGTGCTGTATCCGTCATGTGTGCGTATTCTTCGACGGTGCGGGGAAATGAATCAGCACGCTTCAGGAGAAAAAATGAAGAATAAAATTACAGTAACAATCGCGATTTCGCTTCTGGCCACAGCCCTGCTTTTTACTGCCTGTGGCAAGAAGCCTGCAGCGGAGAGTCCTTCGGCTAGTTCAAGTCCCGCGCCGGAGGATGTCAGCCCCACGCCGTCAGCAGATATCAAATATCCACTTGTCGTCAAAGCCGGAACGTCTGTCACGGTGGATTTAAACAGCGACGGAAAAAAGGAAGAGGTGTGTTATGACTTGATAGATGATACGTCCGACACATCTTTTTCCGGCAAGATTCCTCGCCTGCTTATTAACGGAATAGATTGCTATAATGTAGCTTCCAGCAATCAAGAGATATATATCGACAATCCAGAGCCGGCATATTATTGCATCACAGACATAGACACATTGGACAACATGCTTGAAATCGCCCTTATGGATTACGGCCCCAGCAGCGATTACATGACGCACTTTTTCCGCTATGATGGAACAGGCTTAATATATTATGGCTACATGAGCGGAATGATAATAAGCTCTTTTACCGATAAATCGGACCTCACCTTTAATGGCGACGGAACAATCAATTCATATATGCGCCTTTCGGTATTGCAAACATGGTGGGCAGAAGCAAAGTGGAAGCTTACAGACAGTGGATTAGAGCCTGTTGAGCAGAAACTGTATTATCCGGTTTGTCCTACAGAGTTCGGAGCTGACCCGCATACCAATGTGACGTTGAATATCGATATAGAGGTGTATGAGAAAAATGATTTCGAGTCAGCTAAATCCGTGCTACCTTCCGGAACCGCCCTGACGTTTATTGCTACAGATAATAAGGAATGGGTACTTGCAAAAACCTCGGATGGCACAGAATGTTGGATACATCTTGACTGCGAGTACGGGCAGGATGTAGAGACGCCGAGCGGCTATGTGTCCTCGATTAATACTTTTTCGGGCCTTCTCATTGCCGACTGACAAATATGACCGAAAGGTAAAATTTTCGCTTTTTGCTCAAAAACACTTTTAATATGCGAGTATTTATATTAAAATACCTTAGAATGATTTTACCGAAAGATCGGAGTGCATTTATGGAAGACGGAAAACCGGTGTATAAACGCGTACTTCTCAAAATAAGCGGAGAGGCTCTTGCCGGCGAGCAGGGTAGGGGGCTTGATTTCGATGTGATACGTAGCGTCTGCGCGTCCGTCAAAAGATGCGTCGACCTCGGCGTCGAGGTTGGCATAGTCGTCGGCGGCGGCAATTTCTGGCGCGGGGTCAAGGACGGCGGCGGAAAAATGGAGCGCACCCGCGCCGACCATATGGGTATGCTCGCGACGGTTATGAATTGCCTTGCCCTTGCTGACGTTTTCGAGCAGATGGACGTCGATGTAAGGGTTCAGACCGCGATTGAAATGCGCGCGATAGCCGAGCCCTACATACGCGGGCGGGCTATGCGGCATCTCTCAAAATCGAGAGTCGTCATCTTCGGCTGCGGCACGGGAAGCCCCTTCTTCTCAACCGATACCGCGGCAGTTCTCCGTGCAGCGGAAATTGAAGCCGACGCGATACTTCTGGCTAAGAATGTGGACGGCGTTTATTCAGCCGACCCGAAGAAGGACCCGGAGGCCACAAAATACGAGTCAATATCCTATGACGATGTGCTTGCTCAGCATCTTGCCGTTATGGATTCGACCGCAACCTCGCTTTCGATGGACAATAAAATTCCCGTTATTCTCTTCGCGCTCAAGGACCCCGAGAACATCGTCCGCGTAGTTATGGGTGAAAAAATTGGAACAACAGTACAGTAAAAGCTAAAACGACATTATTGTATTTAACAACAATATCGGAGGGACAGAAAATGGCAGACAATTATCAGGAAATCACCGCTAAAATGAAGAAGACCTGCGAGGTTCTGAGCCAGCAGTTCGATTCCGTCCGCGCCGGACGCGCAAATCCTGCGGTTCTCGACAAGCTCAGAGTCGAGTATTACGGCACACCCACGCCCATAAATCAGATAGCTGCGATTGCGACGCCGGATCCCCGCTCGCTCGTTATTCAGCCGTGGGATGCCGGCAGCCTGAAGCTGATTGAAAAGGCGATACTCGAATCGGACCTCGGCATCAATCCCACGAACGACGGCAAGATGATACGGCTCGGCATCCCTCAGCTCAACCAGGAACCCAGAACAGATCTCATGAAGCAGGTCAAAAAATATGCAGAGGACGCCGACGTTGCAATTCGCAACATCCGCCGCGACTCGATGGAGGACTTCAAGGAACAAAAAAAGAAGTCCGAAATTACCGAGGATGACCTCAAGGACATCGAAAAGGATATGCTGAAGCTGACAGACGACTATATCAAGGAAATCGACAATATAGCCGCGAAGAAGGAAAAGGAGCTAATGGCTATCTGATGGGGCTGTTCGCCAAAAGTAAAAAAGAGGCGGGGGAAGTGGATTTTAAGAATCTCCCCCGCCATATTGCCATTATTATGGACGGTAACGGACGCTGGGCGAAAAAGCGCGGACTTCCCCGAAACGCGGGACACGCGCAGGGCGCGGAAAACTTCCGCACTATAGCTACCTACTGCAAGGATATAGGCATCGAATACCTTACCGTATACGCATTCTCAACGGAAAACTGGAAGCGCCCGAATGACGAGGTGTCGGCAATCATGGGGCTCCTGGAGAAATATCTATATGAGGCTATCGACCGCATGGAGCGCGACAGGGTGAAAATGAAGTTTTTCGGCGACCCCGCGCCGCTCCCGCCGAAGCTCAAAGCGCTCATCGAGAGGACGAGTGATATCAGTACCCATTACGACGGCTGTCAGGTCAACGTGTGCCTGAATTACGGCGGCAGGGACGAGATACTCAGAGCCGCGAAAAGCTGTGCCGAAGAGTTTTTAAAAGGCAGCGAAACGGCTTTTTCCGAGGATGCTTTTTCACAAAAGCTCTGGTCTGCTGGCATCCCGGATCCCGACTTACTTATCAGACCCGGCGGGGAAAAGCGCCTGAGCAATTTTCTTTTGTGGCAGGCGGCATACACGGAGCTATACTTTACCGATACGCTCTGGCCGGATTTTTCAAAAGACGAGATGAACAGAGCAATATCCTGGTTCCAGCAGCGTGACAGACGCTATGGCGGCGTCTGAAAACCGAGCCGATTTTCGTGTCTGAAAGGACTCATGTCAATGAAAACCAGAACCATCGTAGGATTAGCGGCAATTCCGCTCTTTATACTTTTAATATTTTTCGCTCCTCTTTGGGCGTTCTCGATTTTGGTGGGACTTATTTCCGCCGGCTCCGCTTGGGAGCTCCTGCGC
>JASDTK010000005.1:0-7212 GCA_041891555.1 Oscillospiraceae bacterium | reverse complement strand
ATTCGGGCATACTGGGAAAGCATATACCTATCGTTGATATTCTACTCTTTGTGGTGGCCGCATTTGTTTCCTACCGCTACAGCTACAAAATGCTGCGAACCGATAAGTATGATTCAAAGCTAGCGGGAGCTTTGGCAATTTTCGGAGTGATTCTGTTGGCCGCCTGTATTATTGTTTTCACCTTTGCTCCGCCGCACATCGGACTCTTTCAGGATCCGATTTCCGGAAACTTTGGCATAGCGGCGTCAAAAGTTAGGTAGACATAAAAATTGATTAAGACAAATATATCAAGAAAATAAAGGCAATTATAGGAACAAAGGTAGACATAAAAAATTTATGGAAATATTTATATTAATTTTGCTTCCGAACTCTTGACAAATAGCCATACCAAGTGTATTATTGCCATAGTGTACTAGTAAACTAATACAACACCACAGCGCAGATGAAAGGTAGTGATGATTTGGCTTGGGAATTTTCAAATGACAAGCCCATCTATGTTCAGGTCTCCGATCAGATCGTTTCGGGAATATTGACCGGATCATTTAAAATGGGCGAGAAGCTGCCCAGTGTACGCGAGTTCGCGGTTATTGCCGCAGTAAATCCAAACACAATCCAGAAAGCTCTTTCGGAGCTTGAGAGTGTGGGGCTTATTGAAACTCAGCGCAACACGGGAAAATATGTCACACAAGAGGGGAGTATTATTGATATGGCGAGAAAAAAACGCGGTGAAATATTGGCCGTGGAATTTCTTAAGAGTATGGCGGCTTTGGGCTACACGAATGAACAGACGATTCATCTGCTCGAAGAAGCTAAGAACGGGGAGGTAATGCCAGATGAGCGAAGTGACGCTTGAATGCAGAGGGCTTTCAAAATACTTCGGAACAAATCCCGCTTTGCATGATCTCAGCATCAGCCTGCCCGCAGGTAAAATTATCGGACTGCTGGGACCGAACGGCAGCGGCAAGACAACACTGATTAAGCTTGCTTGCGGACTCCTGACGCCGACAGACGGCGAAATCCGTGTCTGCGGTTTTGAACCCGGCATAGAGAGCAAGACACTGGTCTCCTATCTGCCGGAACGTACCTATCTGCCGGACTGGATGACCGTTATGGAATGTATCCATTTTTTCCAGGACTTCTATGCGGACTTTGATTATAGCAGGGCGATTTCAATGCTGCAGAGCCTGCAGGTGCCCGCAAACGCGAGAATGAAAACGCTTTCAAAGGGCACAAGAGAAAAGGTTCAGTTAGTTCTGGTCATGTCCCGCCGCGCAAGACTCTACCTGCTCGACGAGCCTATCGGCGGCGTTGACCCGGCGGCGCGCGACTATATTCTAGGAACGATTTTAAAGAACTACAGCGAGGACTCAACAGTTCTCATATCTACCCACCTTATTGCCGACGTGGAAAAAATTCTGGACGAATTCATTTTCATTCAGAACGGACAGCTGGTTTCCTATGCCTCTACGGACTCTCTCCGCGAGGATCTGGGTAAATCCATTGACCAGTACTTCAGGGAGGTGTTCAGATGTTAGGAAAACTTATTAAACACGACTTTAAATCGCTTTCAAGGATTCTATTCCCTACACAGCTCGCAGTTCTGGGCGCTACGATACTTGCGACGATAGGTTTCGCAATTAATTTCAGAATTGATTATACAAACAATAACGGACTGATAGACCTTCTGAGAATTATTACGGGCTTCATGAGCGGCATACTGGTACTCGCGATTATAGCATCCGCTATCCTTGTCGCGTTCATCATTTTCCAGCGCTTTTATAAAAACCTCATGTGCAGTGAGGGTTATCTTACCTTCACGCTACCCGTGACAACGTCCGAGATTCTATGGTCGAAGCTCATAACCGCGTTTCTCTGGACGATAATCAGCGGCGTTGTCATCTTCATCAGCGTCAACATATTCGTTCTCTTCGGAACCGGACAGGATGCGTTTGTGAACACAGAAGCTTACCGTGAAATGGGAAGGTGCATCCATGAGGCATTTAATACCATCGGTGCAAGGCTTGTATGGCCCATCCTCGAATTTGTCCTGTTTGTTATAGTCGCAACCGTAAGCAGCATCCTGCATGTTTATCTTGCTCTCATTATCGGCGGCGTGGTATCCCAGAAGCACAAGATTCTTGCGCGCATTGGCTTCTATTTCGTAATCGACATAGCGACCAGCATACTCTCGACAATTCTCAGCTACTTCCTCGGCACCAGTTTTGTAATAACAGCCGAAAGCTTTAACGGTATACGCTGGAACGCTCAGGACGCCGTCTCGGTATATAACACTATCTTTGCCGCAGCACAGCCGTATTACTGGTCGTTTCTCGTGTTTTCCGCGGCGATTTGCGCAGGCTTCTTCATCCTCAGCCGCTACTTCCTTAAAAACAAGCTCAACCTCGAATAAGGGTTTGCTTGAAAGACGGAGAATTATATTGTATAATCAGGCTCTGCTATATGCCGGGCCTGATTTGTTGAATAGGCGAGAAAATTATGCTGCACACAAGAAACAATATTATGCTTTATGAAGCGAAAAAGGCAAAGCACAAACCTCACATCCTCCTGCAAATTCTCATTTTTATAGTCGTTATCCTCGCAACACAGGCGGCTACGGGGCTGATTATCGGTGTGCCGCTTGGGCTTTCAATGACAAGTGAGCTGCTCAATAAGATAAATCCCGCGGATTTGACCCTAAGCTTTGGAAGCGTTATGTCTTTTGTTTCCGATTACATGAAAAATCTGCCGCAGTGGTTCAATGTTCTGAGCCTCTTCGCTACGGCTCTCGTGACCTTTCTGATATTTGTATACTGCCGCGCAATAGAGGGGCGTTCCTATGCTTCAATGGGCATCAGCAAAAAAGGAATGGCAGGACATTACGGTTTTGGCTATCTCATCGGCATCGCCATGATGACAGCGACTGTTTCGCTTGCCGTTTTGCTTGGCGGTGCGAAATTTACGGGCTTGAATCAGGGAGTGCCTCTCAGCTATCTAGCGCTCTTTTTCTTCGGTTACCTCGTGCAGGGTATGAGCGAGGAGGTCTGCTTCCGCGGTTATTTCATGGTATCCTGCGCAAACAAGGTTCCCGTCGCATGGGCTGTGATGATAAGCTCGGTAGCCTTCGCTCTGATGCATCTGGCAAATCCGGGCATAACGCCTCTTGCCGTTTTCAACCTTGTACTGTTCGGCGCGTTTGCCGCGGTTTATATTCTCAGAACAGACGACCTATGGGGCGCCTGCGCTATTCATTCGGCGTGGAACTTCTTTCAGGGCAATGTCTTCGGCATATCCGTCAGCGGAACAGGCGCGGGCGCTTCAATATTCGGAACCGCGTTTGTTTCCGGGCGCGGGCTGATTTCAGGAGACCTTTTCGGAATCGAAGGCGGCCTTTGCACAACTATCGTTTTGCTTGCGGGAATTGCGCTCGTTTTATTCCTGCCGCAGAAGGCGCGTCCCGAGCTTCCGCCGGAGGAACCCCCAATCATCGGGAACAGGAACCGCGGACCGCTGCCCGTCTATATAGAAAAGTGACTCCGATACAGCTGTACTTTTGAATGAAAAATCCTCCGAATAATTTCGGAGGATTTTTCTTGACAAAAAGCAATACAGTGATTATACTGTACATACTGAATATATACAGTAATCCTGGGAGGTGAACCGATGGATGTCATTGTCAGCAATGCGAGCGGTCAGCCGATATACGAGCAGATTTTTTCGCAGATAAAGAACAATATCGTCTCCGGCAGGCTGCAGGAAGGCGATGCGCTGCCGTCGATACGAACTCTTGCCAAAGATTTGCGGATAAGCGTTATAACGACGAAACGCGCCTATGACGAGCTGGAACGGGCGGGCTACATCTATACGGTTGCTGCGAAGGGCTGCTTTGTGGCGGAGAAAAATATGGAGCTCATCCGCGAGGAGCATCTTAAAGAGATCGAGGAGCACCTTAAAGCCGTTTCGGGGCTCGCGGCCGTCTGCGGACTTTCTGACGGCGAGGTGTTCGAGATATACAGCTTATTGAAAAAGGAAGGTTAGAATGAACGCAATAGAAACGAAGGGCTTAAGCAAAGCATACAACGATTTTAAACTGGACGATATAAACCTTGTTCTGCCATCGGGCTGCATAATGGGGCTTGTCGGGGAGAACGGCGCGGGAAAAAGCACCACAATCAGACTCATTATGAACGCGATTAAGGCAGATGGGGGACAGGTCGCGGTTATGAGCGTCGACAACAGGAGCAAGGAATTCAGCCTCCTGAAGGAGGACATAGGCGTTGTTCTGGATGAGGCGTATTTTCCCGAAGTACTGAATGCTAAAAATGTTAATTCCGTTATGAAAAATACCTATAGTAACTGGAACGAAAAGCAGTATTTCGAGTTTCTCGAAAAATTCTCGCTGCCGCTGAAGAAGAAATTCAAGGACTATTCGCGCGGCATGAAGATGAAGCTTGCCATCGCCGCCGCGCTTTCGCACGACCCAAAGCTTCTGATTCTGGACGAAGCCACGAGCGGACTTGATCCCATGGTGCGCGACGAGATGCTGGATATTTTTAACGACTTTACGCGCGACGAAAACCACTCGGTACTGCTGTCTTCGCATATAGTAAGCGACCTTGAAAAAATTTGCGACTATATAGCTTTTATCCACAAGGGAAAACTCTTCTTCTGCGAGGAGAAGGATATGCTGCTTGAAAAATACGGTGTTGCGCGCATGTCCAGAGCCGACTTCGAGGCACTGCCAAAGGAGGCTGTCAAAGGTAAAAAGGTCACAAATTACGGCGTCGAGGCGCTTGTTCTGAAGGACGCCGTGCCGGATGCGCTGCCGCTCGAGCGCGCAGGCGTCGAGGACATAATCCTGTTCACAGCAAAGGAGGACAAATGATATGAAGGGCCTGATTATTAAGGATTACTATACATTGGTGAAACAGCTGGGATTCTTTCTGATTTTCATCGTTGTGTTTGCATGCCTCCCGGGGTTTTCGTTTCTCACTTTTGCGATAGTGTATGCGACCATGCTGCCGATGACCTCAATCGCCTATGACGAGCGCGCAAAATGGGATAAGTTTGCGTGCATGATGCCCTACTCCGCAATGGATTTGGTGCTCAGCAAATACATGCTGGGACTGTTTATTGTACTGGCGACGGCGGTTTTTTCCTGCTTTGCTCAGGCAGTTGTCGGAATCTTCACGCACACAGTGCTTGACGGTCCGTTTTTTGCCCAGCTTGCGCTGATCGTCTGCTTTGCAATCATTATAGAATCAATAGAGCTTCCGGTGCTAATCGGTTTAGGAGTGGAAAAGGGCAGGCTGCTGATGATAGTCTTTATGGTAGCCGCTGCTGTGGGCGGCGCCACTCTGGTGGATAATGTGGTGAAGTTTTCTTTCAAAGAGCTCAATCTTGCGATTATAATACCGGCTGCGGCTCTCGCGGCGGTAATTGTGGGCACAATATCGGTTATGATAAGCGTCGCACTTTACAAAGGTAAAAAAGAATAAAAAAACAGGCGTTTTCCGAAATTAATCGGAAAACGCCTGTTTTTCTATGCCTGTCTGTAGGTTTTTAGGAAGTCATCAAGCTTTTCCATTGACTCGTGCAGGGCGCTCACATCGGGCAGAAATACTATCCTAAAATGGTCCGGTGCATCCCAGTGGAAGCCTGTGCCGTGAACGAAGAGCACCTTTTTTTCGCGCAGGAAATCAAGAGCGAATTTCTCGTCATTTGTTATGTTGAAGCGTTTGGCGTCGATTTTGGGGAAAATATAGAAAGCCGCCCGCGGTTTTACATAGCTGATGCTGTCGATTTTGTCCAGAGCCTCGCAGATGGCCCTGCGCTGTTCATATATCCTTCCGCCGGGCAGGAGCAGATAATCGGTCGCGTGAGCGTTATCGAGAGCAGGCTTTATCGTCTGCTGGGCGGGAACATTGGCGCAAAGACGCATGGACGAAAGCGTATTGAGTCCCTCTATGTAGTTCTTGGCACTCGCCTTGTTGCCAGAAAGGCTCATCCATCCGGCGCGATAGCCGCAGATAAGGTGTGATTTTGAAAGACCGTTGAAGGTAATAACAAAAAGATCGGGCGCAAGCGAGGCGATGGAGGTGTGTGTTTTGCCGTCCATGAGAAGGCGGTCATAGATTTCATCGGCGAAAATCATCAGGTCGAACTCGCGTGCAAGATTAACAATCTGCTGAAGGACATCCGCTTCGTAAAATGCGCCCGTGGGATTGTTCGGGTTAATCACGACGATAGCTTTGGTATTCGACGTGATTTTTTTTCTCATGTCCTCGATATCGGGCATCCAATCGCTTTTTTCGTCGCAAAGGTAGTGCACAACAGTACCGCCGGCGAGAGAGGAAGCTCCCGTCCAGAGAGGATAATCTGGCGATGGAATTAGTATCTCGTCGCCGCAGTTAAGAAGTCCCTGCATGCACATTGTGATAAGCTCGGAAACGCCGTTGCCGGTGTAAACATCGTTTACACTTACGCCTTCAATACCCTTGGTTTTATCGTAGGCAACAATTGCCTCCCGAGCGGAAAGCAGACCTTTTGAGTCGCAGTAAGCTTCGGAAGCGACGAGAGTTGAACGCATTGCATCAAGGATGCAGTCCGGCGCTTCAAATTTGAAAGCTCCGGGGTTTCCTATGTTGAGCTTGAGTATCTTCTCGCCCGCGGCTTCCAATGCGTTTGCGGCATCCAGAACAGGTCCGCGCACATCGTAGGCAACATCATTGAGCTTTTTTGCTTTTAATATTTCTTTCATTGTCAGCCTCCATAAAAAAATTAAAGCCCTAAGCAAATTGTTGTAATGCTTAGGGCGAACATATGTCCGTGTTACCACCTAAATTCGGGAAAGGCTCCCGCTCTTATACGGTACTTGAAAAAGTTTCGAATACCGAGCTCCCTGTAACGGCGGAGTTCCGTTGGCGCGTACTTGCATAGATGCTTTCCGACCACAGCTCAAAGGCGGCTTCGGCGCTCCGTTAATGAAGTCTCGCAGCTAACGGCTTCTCTCTGAATTTCGCTCGGCGCTTAATATTCCTTATCATTGCTTTTAATCTTATTGCGCTTATTATAACCACGGAAATCGCACTTGTCAACCGAAAAAATCGAACAATAATATTTCTGGAACGAAAGTGTGCAGCGGGTTTATGCCGGAAACGTTTCAGTTCTTCTTTGCAAAACGCTCAAGATTAACTATAAATCGCTCATGTGTTC
>JASDTK010000004.1:1149-7227 GCA_041891555.1 Oscillospiraceae bacterium | reverse complement strand
CTCCAATTACAACCAACACCGCGCCCAAAGCCCAATATATCGGCATATAGGCCGAGGTCGTGCCGTAGATATCCAGAACGCCTTTTACACAGCTACCTACGGCAAGCGCCGCAATGCCCGAATTATACAGTCTGGACACAGGCCTTGAAGGGCATGGCATATGGGAAGTCAGCCCCAGAACCGCGTAGGGCAGGACGCCTCCGACGAACGGAAACAGGAACAGGTAAACCATGAAATTCGAATACACGCCATGGCTGAAATTTTCATAGACCGCGCTGAAAAGTCCGCAAAAAAGCGTTATGCAAAGAAATATCAGTGAAGATCTGCGCATTTGCTTTTTATCCGAATCAATATGCGATGCAGACAATGTCGCTCACGCTCCTTTCGCTTATCTGTTTGCCGTTTGTGGTCGGCTTATTTATGACCGTACCGTTAAAAACCATCGTGGAAGAACCGCCGCCGTCGAGATTATATGCGGTAGTAACTCCGAGCCTCTGCATGAATTCCGCAAGCTCCGAAAGGGAAACCCCCGAGGACTCGCTGGTGCGACCGTCTGAAACGACAAGAACATAGTGCAGGTCCGATATCTGTCCTATTGCGGTACGTGGGTTGCTTGTTTTCGCCTTGTCGACTTCCTCATTCGCCGCAACAGAGACTTCTCCGTTCTCTATGAGTCCCGGGCCGAAGGAAAGCACCTGCACAGCGCCCTTTTCGAGCAGTTCTTCGGCAGTGAAGGAGCCTTCGGTCATGATATCAAACTTGCCGTCCTCATAAATGACCAAATCCTCCTGAGCGGAATCGGATTTGGTGTTCCTGTAAATCTTGCCGTTTCGGATTACATAGCCACTGTTCTGCGCCCCGTAAAAATCGCCGTTTACCGCCAGAATTGCACCCGATTCTTCGGCTATGGCAGAGGTTTTTTCCGTGACGTTTTTTCCGAAGGTGCCGTCGGCAAAGGCTGTTTTCAGATAGTCCGCGCTTTTGAGCGTAACGTCCGCAACGTAGATGTTTGTATCGTATTCGCGGTACGTCGTTATAGTTATGCTGACGTTCTCGGCGCTGTACGAGTTTTCGGTAACGACGGCTGTTTTGGCATCTGCTATAGAATCGGTGGAAACCGTCGCTGCGGCGGTCTGTCCCGCAGCGGCAATGTTATCCTGCTCGACCACATAGGCCCTGGGAATTATAAAGGTGTCAAGCAGGACAAAAGCCGTGAACAGGATGAGACCCGTTGAGTAGAGCTTTGTCCAAAGGGAGGACTTTCTTGTTTTTTTCATAGAATATCCTCCATCAATTAGTTTTGACCATGCCCTGAGCGCCTGAGCTTTTTGGCTTTTTGGCAAAAATGAAGAACTTTTGAGCACAAAAGCTTGTTACAAAGAATGTTATTTCCGTAATAATTTTCGCTGCGTATTCGTTAATACCCAGACCATTTACCAGCAAACTCAAAAGTACCGTGTTTCCCGCCAATATGCAGGCCGCAAGTGTAAAATACTGTACCGCGGTCTTTGTGGCTTTTTCCTTACTTTTGAATACAAAACGCCTGTTTATAGTATAGTTTATGGAGGCACTGACAATTCTGGCTGTGATATTTGAAAGCGGTATGCTCACCGTGCTGCCGAGCCCACCCGTCAGCACTACCAAAAGACTGTATAGTCCGTAGTCAACAGCGAAGCCTGTCAAAGATGAGGCAGTGAACTTTATGATGTCGCGGTATATGATAAAGGAATCCCTGAACGTTGAAAAATGCGAACCCGAATTATTGTCGAAATAGATCGTGGCGATTTCGATTTCCCTTATAGGCACCTTGTTTCTCGCACATTTGAGCAGGACGTTCATTTCGTATTCGTACCTGTCGCCCTTCACCTTGAGCATAAAGGGTATAAGCGAGGCGTCAAAGGCACGAAGTCCCGTCTGCGTGTCGCTGACGTTCAGACCTGTCACCGTGCGGTAAACTAAGCGCGTCACGGTGTTCCCGAAGCGGCTGCGCTTGGGCACATCGCCACAGAAGCGCCGGCAACCGAGAATGAGGCTCCCTGTATCGGAGGAGGCGGCTTCGGCCGCTCTGATCGCGTCCGTTACGCTGTGCTGCCCGTCCGCGTCCAGCGTTACGACGACGGAGTTATCAGGACAATGGTTTTGTATATATGATAGTCCGGTTTTCAGCGTTTCTCCCTTACCTTTATTCGTTTCATGTACCAACACAGCCGCAAAGCGCTTAGCCGCAGAGAATATACGCCTGTAGTTCTCACCGCTGCCGTCGTCAACGATAACGATTCTAAAGTGCGCATCACTGAGCTGAACTACTAGATTTAATAGTTCGTCCGCGGGCTCGTAAGCGGGTATGAGCGCGATTCTTGTCTGTCCGTTTTGCATTTTAAGGTCCTCCTGTCCGTGAAAAATGTTTTCTTGCACGACCTATGAGCCTATTAAAATGCCGGAACCTTAATTCAGCCTAAAAGCATGACTCAACTGAATTAAAAATCGAAAAGCGCTCGGGTTTCAATAGTTGACATTTGTCATCCACGGTGATATGCTTAGATAACAAATGTCAACCCACGTTTCGGAGGTGCTTGAATGGCGAACATAAATTTGTCGGACGGAGAATGGAAGCTTATGAATCTGCTATGGGAGGGCACTCCCCTCTCGGTTACCCAGCTTGTCAGACTACTGGCACAGGATACCGGTTGGAGCAAGGCTACGGTTCTCGTCATGCTTCGGCGCATGGAGCAAAAGGGTGCCGTTTGTGTCGAGCAGGAGGATAAACGCAAACGCTATCTCCCTGCCGTACCGAAAGAAGGCGTGGCCGCCGCCGAAACTGAAAGCTTTCTGCACAGGGTATATGGAGGTAGCGTCGGGATGCTTGTGAGTTCAATGGCGAGCCAGAAGGCGCTTTCAAAAGAAGATATCGACGAGCTTTACAATATACTGAAAAAAGCTGAAAAGGAGGCGGAGCAATGATTGAAACTGTTATATCCTCCTCTGTATTGATTCTTGCGGTTATTGCGGTTCGCTTTATCTTCCGCGCAAAAATGAGCAGCCGCCTGCGCTATGCTCTTTGGGGACTCGTGCTAATAAGGCTTCTTCTGCCGGTGACGCTGCTTGAGAGCGGTATCAGCGTAATGAACGCTGTGCCCGAAGCTAACAGCATAAATCAGCCGCTATTTCTTGGCCGACTTTACACTGCGCCCTTGACAGACGCGCGCAAAACCGATATTCAGAAAAATGGCGAAATTGCCGACACAAACAGCTTCGGTTACTCTGTGCCCTCCGAGGACGGAAAGCTTGTGACTCGCTACGCCTTAAAAACAACCGCCGCAGACGTTCTGAAGCTGGTCTGGATATTTGGGGCAATTGTCGTAGCGCTTTGGTTCGTGATTGTCAATCTCGTATTTTACACGCGGCTTCGAAAATGCCGCGTGGCCTATTTCGGCGATCAAAATCTGCCGCTCAGGGTATATACCGCAAGCTGCACCGCGTCGCCCTGCCTGTTCGGTCTTTTTCGCCCCGCCGTGTATATCACACCCAGAGCCACCAATGAGGAAGCTTTCCCCTACGTCTACGCCCACGAATACAGCCATTACCGCCACGTAGACCATGTGTGGGCGCTCCTACGCGGACTCTGCCTCGCGGCATACTGGTGGAACCCTCTCATATGGGTGGCAGCAATACTCTCGCGCAACGACAGCGAAACGGCCTGCGACGAGAGCGCCATCCGCCTCATAGGCGAGGACAAGAGGCTCTCTTACGGAAAAACTCTCGTCCATATGATAGCCGAAAAGCCGTCCGCCTCCGGAATCCTGTGTTCGGCTACGACGATGTCGGGCGGTAAACGCGCGATAGAAAAACGCCTGCTGCTGATAATAAAAAAGCCCAAAACATATGTTCCGGTTCTTATAGCGGTGCTTCTCATCCTGGCAGTCATAGCGTGTTGCGCTTTCACAGGAGCAAAAAAGGATAAAATCAGCTATGTTTACGAGCGCTGGGGCATAAGCCTCGGCATTCCATCGCGTTACGACGGTAAAATCGAATTCGCCTCCGCAGACAAGCTTGACGACAACACCTACCTAATCGCCTACCATATACCCAGCAAGAACAAAGGCTTGGGAGGGAAGCTTTTCACTATCGTAAGACATAGGCGAGAGGATTTCGCAAGTTACAACGAAATGATCTCAAGCTTCGGCGGAGCAAGGCATTTTGCGGAGGATGATGAGTACATTTATTCCATAGAATACCCAAGCGATGTGCAGACTGCTCAGTGGTACTGGAGAAAGAACAAGGACGGCAGCATCGACACAGGCATGCCGTATCTGACCAAAGAAGATGATATCGTTGCCGATTTTATTGAGCGAAATCAGCTTTCCGTATACGTCTCACCGGATGAGATTTTCAATAAGCGCGAGCTGAGCAGTCGGGAGGTCGAAAAAACCTATAGATTGTACGGCTATACGCTAGAACTATTGAATACGGACAATAAGACCGAACCATATTATCTCACTTCGATTACCCTGCGGAAAAACAGCGCAATGGTAACTTATATCTACGACAGCGAGGTTACAAAATTGACGCCCGCCGCAGTTCCCGACATCATAGCTGTCACGTCTGACGGAAAAGAATTTACGCTTCAGCTAGGGCTGCTAACCAGCGGTGCAATGGTTTTCGAAGCGAAAAATCTTTCTTTCCAAGAAATCAATACTCTGAAAATAGGCGACAACGAAATAAAGCTGAATTCACCGCGCGCCTATCCTCAGGCGGAGGACGCCTTCAAAAACGGTCTGGATCGGCTTGCCGATATGAGCTATTCCGAGCTTCTTGCCTATAGCGTCGGAAGCGACGGCGGATATTCCGACGGAGCTTTTTCCGAGCTCAGGAAGCGCTTTTTGAACAATCCCGGAGAGTTTGCCGCACACTTCATGATGCCCGCCTACCCAATCGGAGACGACTACAAAAAAAGTCTGGATACAATCAACATGGACTATGAAGCGACACGCGGCTTTGACTGGTCGATGAACCAGCAGCTTCTTTATAATGTTCTTTATTATTGCACTCCCGAGGAGCGCAACGCCGCTATAAGTACCTTGAGCGAAAGTCAATATGAGATAATACGGGAAGCTGCAGATCTGTTCAAAGATGGTGCTTTTCCTATGAGCTGAAAGTATTTTCACTTACCTTACCGCCTTGCAAAAGGCCCACACTCACGCGCAAAATGACAAAAAAAACATCGCCGGACAGTGTATGCTTACTCTGTCCGGCGAGCTTATTCAAAAACTGCATATGCCTGTCTTTTCATACCCCGATGAGGTGCAGAGCCAGCCATGTGACACCGGCTGCCGCCGCACCCGCCGCGATGAAAAACGGAGGGGAAAGCTTTGAAATGAATCCGCTTAGTTTTTTATTTTTTCTTATCGGCCTGTTTCTGCCCGAAACATATGAATTCGCTACTCGCCGGGCTTCTTTCAGAACAGCCTCGCTGCTTGCGCCCTTGCTCTTCAAAACGTCCTCGCGTATTACGAATATTGCCTCTTCAAAATACTTGTCCGGCGATTTTACTACGATAACTCTGTGCGAAACACCTTTTACCACGTCAAATCCCCCTTGCGGCTCCATTTGTTCCCAGTTTAACCGCAGAAGGGAACGATTATTCAGCTTCTGTGTCCCCGATTTATCAAAAATCAATCTTTTCTTTTTCTGGCGTCTTTCCGCGTTCATCGCTCAGGTCCTCTCGTCGACCCGCACCGCCAAAACCGTCATGTCGTCCTCGCAGCCGAACTGCCGCACCGCCGCCCTGAGAGTCTCCTTTGCGAGAGTCTTTGTGTCCACACCGTCGGACGCTATGAGCATCTCACGCAGCCACGCGTCGTTTTGCTCCACCAGCACGCCGTCGGACGCGATGAGCGCTATATTGCCGGGCTTGAGCCTCATACGGATGATGTCAGGCGCGCTCCCCTCTCCGGCGCAGATACCGGCGGCAAGGCTTTCACAGCGGACCCGCCTTATGGCTTTTCCGTTTTTGACGAAGGACGGCGCCGCGCCGTATTTGTAGAAGCAGGTTTCGCCTGTAAAGAGGTCGACGCACAT
>JASDTK010000004.1:0-1139 GCA_041891555.1 Oscillospiraceae bacterium | reverse complement strand
GTCACTGGGCGAATAGCCCCAGTCCTCTCCGTTTTTGAGAAGCAGGACGGAATTTAATATCTTCATCGCGACAGCGGGGTCAACTCCGGCTCTGAGGAAGGCCTCCAGCGTCCGCACGGCGTTTACGCTCTCTTTTGCCGCGTCCTCACCGCTGCCCATGCCGTCTGCGAGTATGACGCAGAGTATGCCCTGATCCGTCTTGAAATACGTCCCCCGGTCACCGCTGACCGGCTCGCCCTTCTTCTTCATTCCGGCGATACCGACAGATACAACGAGCGGCTCCGCTTCAAATACCACAAGCCTCCTGTCGCTAATGTCATCATCTGTAGGCGGCTTGCAAAGCCTGACTCCGAGCACTCCCGAAAGAATTTCGAGATAGTTGCCCTGACGGAGCAGCGGTCCGAGATGCCCGCTTTCGATTATCGCGCGCAGACGGCCTCGGTTGTCGCGAAAGACGGAGACATCCGCTTCAATGTCCATCGCGCGCAAAAACCTCTTAACTCTGCGCTCAGCAAGTGGGTCTGCGCCCTTCGCGTAGTTGAGTTCCTTTGCGACGCCCTCCATGATATCCGCAAGCTCCCTGTACTGACCGTACGCGGCTATGCGGTTTTCGTTGAGGCGGCTTCGGAACTGCCGTCTGTACATGAGTCCTCGAAGCTCTGAATTTACAGCCGAAATGAAGCTGTAGTGCGACGGGCATTTGTCCGTGAAGCGGGCCGCCAGATCCTCCGGAATGAGCTTACCCCTTTTCATCATAGGACCGGTCGCATCGTTCATAATAGACAGCGTGTCCATAAAGTTTTTCTGCCAGCAGTCGTCCTTGTTCTTACAGCCTGCGCAGACGGCTCCTGCCGCCCTGTCGAACACGGTTGCGATATCATTGTCGTTCTCGGTGCCCGTCAGGTTTTTAAATACCGTCCCGTAAAGCTCTCTGAAGGCTGTGCTTATCCGCTCCGCTCTGCCCGCGGCGTAGCGGCGCAGGCCCGATTCTCCGGTTCCCGGTACGGGAAGCTGGGCTATGCCGCCCACATATTCAAGCAGAGAGTCCGGCAAAAGCGCGAAAATGACCGTTGCCGCGAAAACCTCATACATGAGTTCCACCCGAAGCGAATCGCCCCAGGTCCAGAGAACGGCAACAG
>JASDTK010000003.1:0-1329 GCA_041891555.1 Oscillospiraceae bacterium | reverse complement strand
GCGTGCCTTCCGTTCCGATAGTCGCTGTGGGAGAAAAGGTTTCCGCAGGCTCGCTTGTGGCGGCGCCGCCGGAAAATGGACTGGGAATAAACGTTCATGCGAGCATCAGCGGAACCGTCACTGCCGTTTCCGATAAGATGATCGTAATTTCAAGATAATTGTGTCACTGAAAGGAGAGAGGAAAAGGAACAGGCGTTTATCGTATGCCGATTGTCTGTGCCGGTGCCCGTCAGAATATGAGTGAAAAAGATTGCGTTGGTTTGATTGAATTCCGTTCGGTTCCGGTGGCCGTAATGTCTCTGGACAGTATGATAAAAGCTGCGGATGTAGAGGTCTGCTTTGCTTCTCCGGTCTGCCCGGGAAAATATGTGGCCATTATTATTGGCAATGTTTCCGCGGTTCAGACCTCTATTAAGGTCGGAGCGGAAGAAGGCGGTTCCTTCTGTATATCCTCAGAAGTTATTCCAAATATTCATCGCGACGTTTTTCCGGCGCTTTCAGGTGTTTCAAAGTCGCTTGAAACAAAGCAGTCTCTCGGATTGCTTGAATCAATGTCGGCAATAACAGCGATTATTGCGGCAGATATTGCGACAAAGTCCGCAAACATTCAGGTTTTAGATATTCGTATGGCAAGAGGACTCGGCGGAAAGAGTTTTCTGATTATCTCAGGAGAAGTAAGCAGCGTAAAAACGGCAATTGCGAGCTGTGAGTCGGAGCTTTCGGAGCGGGGAGATATCGTCAGTACGGCGGTTATTGCACAGCCCTCAGCTCAATTGCGAAATTACATATAGGAATGAAAAAATGAGCGAATTAAAACGGATAATTCAAGAAACCGTTCCCGGCAAGCAATGCACGCTTGCTCACATTATTGCGCGCCCAAAACCGATTCTTTACCAGAAGCTCGGTTTAAATCCCAATATTGATGTCAGTACTGCAGGCGCTATCGGAATAATGACCCTGACCCCGGGTGAGATGGCAATTATAGCGGGAGATCTGGCGTCAAAGGCGTCGGACATTGAGATAGGCTTTATTGACAGGTTCAGCGGTTCCCTGATAATTCTGGGTACAATTTCCAACGTCGAAACCGCTTTTGTGGCGGTGCTTGATTATGCCAAGGAAAAACTTGATTTTTCAGTTACCCAAATTACGAAAGCGTAGGGGAAAGCCATGCCTGTTGATGTTGATGCGGCAATAGCCGAAATCGCCGCAGCTGTCAGTGATGAAGATATAGACTCGATACCCTCTCGCTCCGTGGAGGTTTATGTACCGGGCAACCAGATTACTTTGGCACATGTGATTTCAAAACCGGCTCCCGTTATCTACGAAAAG
>JASDTK010000002.1:0-7256 GCA_041891555.1 Oscillospiraceae bacterium | reverse complement strand
GGTTATGACAATACCCCGCGCCAGCGTCCTATACACGATGCACAGAAGGCCAAGAGCTTTAGCGATGACCGCATCACCTTTACCGAGGAGCAGATGCGCAAGGAAACTGCTCGCTGCCTTGGCTGCGGTGCAACAATTGTCGACCCGAACAAGTGCATCGGTTGTGCCCTCTGCACCACCAAATGTAAGTTTGACGCTATCCACATAAAGAAAGTGTACAATGTTGAAAGTGTTGAGTTCTTTAGCAGGAACGAAATATTTGAAAAGTATAAAGAGGATCGCAAGCACAACATCGCAATACGCAAAGCGGCCGAAAAAGCGTAAGACATAAAGCAAAGGCTTCTCCGGTTACAAATCCGGTCCGGCCGGAGGCTTCAAACAGTAATAAGCGGCAAGAGGACTTGGGAAGAAAATCCTTCCCAAGTCCTCTTTTTGTTGTGTGGTAAGCGCAAAATTCAGTGGCTATGCTGCACAGGTTTTTTTGAAAGCGGAAATTATACGATAAGAGTTACAGGCTAAATCATTCGTTGATGGCCTGCATCGCAGCCTTTGAAGCGTGAATTTCCGTGGTATCAAAAACCGGGACGGATACATCCTCCTGATGAATCAGCAGGCCTATTTCAGTACAGCCGAGTAGGACACCCTGTGCGCCTTTTTCCGCAAGCTTCTTGATAATGGTGAGATATTTTTCCTTTGACTTTTCGGATATGATGCCCAGGCACAATTCTCCGTAGATGACATCATTTATTTCTTCAACGCCCTGCTCATCAGGTATTAAAACCGAAATTCCCGCCTGTTCCAGTTTGTCCTTATAGAAATTCTGAGTCATGGTATATTTTGTCCCAAGCAGCGCGACTATGGAAATCTTTCGCAGCTTAAGCTCCTCGGCGGCCGCTTCAGCGATGTGGACAATCGGAATGCCAATCCTGCTCTGTATCTGCGGAGCAACCTTATGCATGGTGTTTGTGCAGATAAGTATGAAATCGGCTCCGGCTCTTTCAAGGCCTTCGGCCGCCTTTGACAGAATGTCCGCGCTTTTGTCCCAGTCGTCTTCCGCCTGGCATTTCTCAATTTCAGCAAAATCTACGCTGTACAGCAGAATCTTCGCTGAATGCAGTCCGCCCAGCTCGCGCTTCACGGTCTCGTTAATAAGCCGGTAGTAGGTAACCGTGCTCTCCCAGCTCATTCCTCCGATTAGTCCTATCGTTTTCATTTCAATCCTCCGCGGTTTATTCGGTGCGCAAATAACCTATGACATTTGTTTTCTGCTTAGCCGTTATGCCCCGTAAATATAACCCTGCTTAGGCGGCATTGAATTATAGACCCGGTCGACGGCTACCGTCGCCGTTCCGCCTTTGAAGCCGGAAAACTTTCCCTTTAAAAGCACGCTCTCGAATTTCAGATTCGCACCGAACACCGCGACCCGGGCGCCGTCAGGTATGGCCGAAAGCTCCGGCTTATAGGGCGCGTTTCTCAGCACCAGCGTGCTTGCGTCCACGGCCTGAAGCTGTATGCACGGAACAATAACCGGATAGCCGTCTTTGTCTATATAGCTCAGAAATGCCAGTGTGTCCATCTTCCACATAAGCTCAAATGCCCAAGGCTTCATGGCTTTCGGGTGCTCCTCGCTTGCGTATTTCCCGCGTGATAGAGAAACGAGCAGCGAGTTAAAAATGATGCCCGCCATATTAAGCTTCCGTCCTTCGGAAATGTTAAGAAGATTAAAATAATACACGGTGTCGATGCCGAAATAGCTGTTGTAGCGGTAGAGCGGCTGCCGGTTATACATCTCATAATCTTCGCCATTTTGAAGCATATGGGTATAGTTCATCCTGCCGGTCCAAAACTCTTTTTCGAGGCTCATGATAAGAAAGCCAGTTTTAGGGTTCTCCAGTATATTCTCCTTGCTCTCTCCGACAATGAATTTTCCGAGCATCATCTCCCGCTCGCTCTTCGCCATCAGCGTCGAGAGCAGAGAGATGTGCGGATCTCCGTTTTTCTCGACCGTTGCTACGAGGCCTACCTTATAGGAGGTCTCAAATTTTTTCATGTCTTCGGGTTTTACCTTGTCGTTCATTTGCTCTCCTCCAATCTTGTTCTTCCGGTATAAAGAACGTTTTGCGCGCCGGCATCCCGCGCTGCGGCGACAAGCGCCTCCATGCGCTCACGTGTCATCAGCCCGCTCGCCGCAAACCGCCAGTCTTCTCTCATCCTTTTGTATTTGTCCCTGCAAAGGTTGTTGAAAGCGCAGAGCTCCCAGCGGTCCGCCCTGTCGCGGACTATCCTGGCGATTGCGCTTATATTTTCCTCATCGTCCGTCGCGTTTGGAATCACCGGCGTTCTGACCCAAAGCCCCGCAGACGATTTGCCGCTTTTACGCAGCTCCACAAGGTACTCGAAATTCTCCAGAATCCGTTCGTTCGGCACGCCGGTCAGCTCCTCGTGCCGCCTGCTGTCAGCGAGCTTCAGGTCGTAGAGAAAAAGGTCCGTATAGGGCAGCACCCTTTCAATGTCCTCTCTTTTGCAGAAGCCGCTGGTGTCCACGGCTGTTTTGATTCCCGCGTCCTTCAGCATTTTGAGAAGCGCCGCAGCCTCCTCCGACTGCATCAGTATCTCCCCTCCCGAAAGCGTCACGCCGCCGTTTTCGCCGAAATACGCCTTGTCCTTTATAAGCTCCTCAAAGACCTTCTCCACAGGAACGTTTTCGCCTCTGCGCTCCAGCGCGCCTGCGGGACAGGCGTCATAGCAGGCGAAGCAGCGCTCGCATTTATCCGCGTCGATGCAGATTTCCTCCGGCTCTGTCACAATTGCGCCGCTCGGGCAGATTTTTTCGCAGGTTCGGCAGCCGATGCAGCGCACGCCCATCCATTCCACCGAAAAAGCCGGTGAAATGCTCTCAGGATTGTGGCACCACGCGCAGCGCAGGGGACAGCCCTTGACAAAAAGCGTCGTACGCAGGCCGGGGCCGTCCTCCGTGCTCATGCGCTGATAGTTAAGTATCCGCATCGCTTAGAACCCCTTATGGCTTTCGCGTGCGATAATCTCATCCTGAAGCTCGCGTCCGATGCTTGTGAAATAGGCATTGTAGCCCGTGACGCGCACAAGCAGGTGGCGGTAGTCCTGAGGATTATTCTGGGCGTCCCGCAGCATGTCGGGGTCGAGTATGTTGATTTGCAGCGCCGTTCCGCCGTTCTCGATATATCCGCGCAGGAAGGCTTTGAACTTCTCCTTCTGCTCCGCGGTTCCGACCATGGAGGAGTTGAAGGTACTAGTATGGCTCGCGCCGTTGGGCAGGTAATTCACATATTCGAGATAGTCGCCGTCCTCCGCCTTGCCGCCCAGCGCCTTGCCCACGGAATTTGAGTTGGAGGTAGGGCCGTTGATGTCCGCGCCGTTAGACGGGCAGATGGCGTTGGAGAGAAACTGCGATTCCCTGCGTCCGTTTGCCGAAGCCTTGAGGATATAGCCCGCGCCCACCCAATAGTTCCAGGAGAGCATGCCCGGACGGAACTGACGTTCGGTGGACTTCGTCCTGTTTTTCCAGCGCTCCGATGACCACAGCTCCATTACACGGCGGGCCATTTCATCTGATTCAGTGTCGTCTCGCCCATATTTCGGAGCTCTGTGAAGAGCCTTATTTTGCAGTATCTCAAAGCCCTCCCAGTTGTGCTTCAGCGCTTCTATAAGCTCCGCCAGAGTGCATTCCTTTTTGTCGTATACAAGGTATTTAACGGCCAGCAGCGAATCCACGGTGGTTGCGAAGGTCACGCCCTCAAGCGTTGTGAAGGAAAGCTCCGCGCCGCCCTCCGTAACGTCGCGGCCCGATTCCGCGCAGCCGCGCACCAGCAGCGAGAGATAGGGCGTCGGCTGGAAGCGCGAGCGGATTGCCTCGGTCAGCTCGTAATTATCCACAAAGCGCTTGACGCAGTATTTTATCTGGGCGGCGAAAGCGTCCCAGAACTTATCGAAGGTTTCGAGCGTCTCCGGTGCGCCGGTATTCGGGCCGTCCTGCGTCTGCTTGGACAGTTTTCCGGTCATATCATCCTTGAACGGAACAAAATCGCGGCCGTTTCCGTAGACCAGTTCCATAGCCTTCAAAAGATTTATATTGTTGTCCACGGTGCCGGAGCGGTCGTTGCCCACCATGGTGTTTTCAAGGCAGCCTACGGAGGCGTAGTCGTAAACATTGTCCTCGTTTATGAGCGTCTCCGCGCCAGACAGCTTCGCCTCGCGCAGCATCCCCGCCATGGATCGCTCGTCAAAGTTCAGAAGAAACGGCGCGCCCTGACTTTCGGAAATCATGTCCACAACCCTGTCCAGAAGTTTATCCGGCGTACCGCGGTGCAGGCGAACGTTCGGTTTTGGTTCGAGAATCGGGCTCATGTCGTCGATGACGTCGAGTAGCAGATAGGTAAGAGCGTTTGTCATGTCCTCTCCGCCCCTGCCCATGCCGGAGATGTTGAAAAGCTGACCGAAACCGGCGGTTATGCCCTGATTCCCGCCGACTCTTATCTGCGCGTCGTAAGCGGTGTTGCAGTGGAACCAGAAGCAGCCGAGAATTTCCTTCATGAAGTCCTCGGTCATGCCGTCCTCAATAGATTTTTGATAATACTGGTAGAGATACTGGTCGAGCCGGCCGAAGGACACGCCGGGGCCGGGAAAGTTCTCGTCCGCCATGACCAGCATGTGCGTCAGCCACAGGGACTGCACAGCCTCCCAGAAATCCCGCGCACCGTGCCACGGAACCCTGTCCATGTTTTCCGCCATGCGGGTAAGCTCCGAGCGGCGCGCTTCTTCTGTTTCGCCAGATGCAAGGCTCCGGCAGAGGGTAGCGTATTTCGCCGCAAGCTCCCTCGGTGTCCGGCAGGCTGTCATCATGGCGCGAAGCTCCGCACCTTTTTTGCCCTTTTTCTCCGCTTCCGGCAGGGCGTCGTAGCCGGCCTTTACATCGGCGTACTTCTTTTCAAAGCCGTATTTGACTATGTATTCGTAGTCGGGTATGAGGTGCCCGCTGGTGGAGCCGCCGTTGCCGTAGCCGCGGTGAAAAAGCAGAAGCGCCGATTCTCTGGCGGCGGCGGTAAGCCTGTCGCGCTCCTTCTGCTCCTGCTTCGTAAGGCACATGGAGGTCATAAGATTGAACCGTGCTCCGCAGAGGAGGTCCTGCGGCAAAAGCTCCGCCGGCATATGCTCCGTAATTGCACGCCGGTTGAATTCGGCCACGCGCTCGGGAATGCTCAGGCCCCAGAAGTCTTCGGGCAGCGGAATTACCTCCGCCGCCTGATTCACGCTGCGGAGGAAGGTGTCGAAGAAGCTGAAGGTCTCCGGCACGATAAAATAGGTGATTTCATTAAATTGCAGATCCCAGTCTGTGCCCGTTGAATAGCAGTTGTATTCGTTGTTCCAGTCCCTATTCACGCCCTCAAAATAATAGTCGCGCAGGCGCTTCACCCGCGGGGACAGATTTCGGGGTTTTTTTATTACGCTGTCAAACTTTGCTTCCATTTCCGTCCGCCTTTCTTTATTAAAGTATCACATGACCTTGGATATCCATTCTCTTGAATCGCGCCCGTGCTGCAAAAGCGCTTTCATCGCCTCTTTCGCTCTCAGACTGTCTCCGCAGCCTATTGAGCTAACCAGCTCCGAGTGCTTATCCCTGATAAAAGTTATGACCGTCGGGTCTGAATAGAACTTTACTATCAGGTGTTCTATCGATGGCTCAAAGGATTTGAGTATAAGGGGATAAAGCACATTTCCCGATGCTGCCGCTACCGCCCGGTGGAGCTTCATGTCATACTCCGCGAGATTCTCCGCCCCGCTCGAATAATCTGCGGCGTCTAGGAGCGTTCGCATCCGTTTCATATCCGTCTCAGTTCGGTACCGAGCCGCGAGAAACGCCGCGTCCGTCATGATGAGATATCGGCAGTCGAACATTGAAGAGAGCGTGCGCTCGTCCATCAGGTCATTTCGCAGGAGACCGTTCAGTACATCCAGCGACCCCTCGGACTTCCAGTCCGCCACCACGGTGTGTTTGCGTGCCGACGCGACAAGATAGCCGCGACTTGAGAGCTCCGAGATGCCCACGTTCACCACCGAGCGGCTGACACCGAATTCCTCCACCAAATTTCTGAGCGAAGGTATGACGGAGCCTATCGGCCACTCCTCGGACAATATTTTCTTTTCCAGCGTACCGACAAAGCTTTCTGTCAGATTCTGAGCATCCATAAAATTTTCTCCATGAATCGCGCATATACTGGTAATACCAGTTGGTACTACCAGTATATGCATCTTGTTGTTGAAAGTCAAGTGCCTGTTTCAGTTTCACGCTTGTAAACATCCGTATTTGATATTATAATCATCTTATAAAGCCATAGGAGGTACCTGCCATATGCGTGAAAGAAAATTTGCGGTATTCAGCGGGTTTCTGGGTTCAGGAAAAACCACAAGCATGATAGCCATTGCGAATTTTCTGGAGAAAAACGGTGTTAAAACGGCGCTTATCTCAAATGACCTTGGCGCGTCCAATCTGGTGGACGGGCTCTACACAGCCCAAAACTGCTGCTGCTCAGGTACGATTGCCGGCGGCTGTATCTGTTATCAGACGGAAGCGCTCGTTGACCGCATTAAGCGCTTTACTGACGTTGAGGGTGCAAAGCTCGTCATCTCGGATATTCCCGGATGCGGGGTCGGCGCACTGGAGCATGTCTATTTTAAGCTCTCCCGCGAATACCCGGACGAGTTTTCCCTTGCCCCTTTCACCGTGATCTGCGACCCGCTCCGGCTTCGGGCCATCATGCCGGGAGAGCGGAGACTGCGTCTGCCGATGGAGATGGATTATCTGTTCCGGTCGCAGCTTATGGAAGCGGATGTAATCGTGCTGAACAAGATCGACACGGTTTCCGAGGAAGAACAGCACGCCTGCACGGCTTTTCTGAAGAAAACCTATCCCGATATCCCGGTATTCGCTGTCTGCGCGAAGAGCGGGGAGGGTATTCCCGCGCTTGCGGAATACATCCTTGAGAATAAGGCCCTACTGCCTGAGGTGGATATCGGTTACGGGGGCGCTGAATTTATGGCTGCGGAAGCCAAACTGAGCTGGTATGACCGCAGGTTCTATGTAAAAGCGGACAAGCCTTTCAGCGGCAACGCCTTCGCTTCCGCCTATATTGACGCTGTTACCTCAAGGCTGAAGGCGGCGGGAAAGAACATCCCTCATCTCAAACTCTTTGCCGCAGGTGAAGATAACGACTATTTGAAGG
>JASDTK010000001.1:3392-7305 GCA_041891555.1 Oscillospiraceae bacterium | reverse complement strand
CGTCATCGACTGCGCGGATTTTAAGGATGGTGGCCGCATTGATATATCCCGTTTGGAAGCCTACGGCGAACTCGCTGAAAAGGCGGATTTTCTACTGTTTCGAACCGGCTGGGACAAAAAATGGGGTACCGCCGCCTATTTCGGGGACTTTCCCTGCATAAGTCCGGAGGTCGCCGACTTCATTGTCTCAACAGGTAAAAAGGGCGTGGGGCTCGACGTGATAAGTATCGACCCTGTGTACAGTTCGGACTTCAATAATCACAAAAAACTACTGTCTAAAAACACTATCGTGATTATCGAAAACCTTTGCAATCTGGAAATACTCGGAAACAAGCTCTTCACGCTTATCGCGGCGCCGCTCAAATTTGAGCGTGCCGACGGTGCTCCCGCAAGAGTCTTTGCCCTTACTGAATGAGTCCAAATTCCGTATATAATTCAATTTTTCGGAGCCGTTATTGAATGACGGCTCCTTTTTTGCACCGGCACCGAAAATGATATCAATAGGCTGAAGCTATTGATTCGGAGTCTTGTTCTATTCAGTTCCGATTGGAGCTAAATAGATGTAAATGATATGATTTATTCAGCTTAGAATAGGTATATTCCCATTTGTTAAAACGATAACAGGAAGGATGAAACGAATTGAGTTTAATCTATACAGACGATCAAAAAGAACTCATCGAGATGGTCCGCAGCATGGCGGAAAAAGAAATCAAACCCCATATTGCCGAATGCGATGAAAAGGGTGAATGCCCGATTGAGCTGTTTAAGCCCGTAATAGATATGGGTCTGCATCTTTTGGAAATACCTGAAGAATACGGCGGCGAGGGCATGAGCTTTGAGACGACGGCGATGGTTTTCGAAGAACTGGCGAAGGTCGACGCGGGCTATGCCGACACCATTGTCACGAACTTCGTAGCTCTGCGCAATGTCATCCTTGCGGGAACAAAGGAACAGGCGCGCCGTTTTGCTGACGTTGTGGTACCGGGAAATTTCGCCTGCTTTGCGATTACCGAGCCTGGAGCCGGTTCCGACGCAGGAGCTCTCCGCGCGACAGCTGTCCGCGACGGGGACTATTATATTTTGAACGGTACAAAAACCTTCGCGACAAACGGAGCCTGTGCAAGTATCTACGTCAGCTTCTTCAAAACCAACCCCTCAGCAGGTAAAAAGGGCATTTCCGCCTTCATGATCGACCGCGACAGCAAGGGTCTCACCATCGGCGCCCATGAGAAAAAGATGGGCTTCCGTCTTTCCAACACGACCGAGCTCATCTTCGACAATGTCCGTGTTCCCGCTGAAAACCGCATCGGAGCGGAGGGCGAGGGTCTTCATATAGCGCTCAACGCCCTGAACCTCTCCCGCGCCTTCATCGCCACATTGGGCGTCGGCATCATGCAGCGCGCACTTGACGAGGCCATGGCTTACGCAACTCAGCGCGAGCAGTTCGGTCAGCCCATCATAAAATTTCAGCTGGTGCAGGCTATGCTCGCCGATATGGCAATCAAGATCGAGGCTTCGCGCTGCCTTGTCAACAACACCATGAAGCTCATGGATGCGGGTCAGCTTGTTCAAAAGGAAGGCGCTATCACCAAAACCTTTGTAACCGACTGTATGCAGGAGGTCACCTCCAACGCCGTTCAGATCTTCGGCGGCTATGGCTACAGCAAGGAATACCCTGTTGAAAAGCTCATGCGCGACGCGAAAATATTCCAGATTTTCGAAGGCACAAACCAGATTCAAAGACTTACGATCGCAAAGGCTCTTGAGCAGGAGTATAAATAAATCCGTATTCTTCTGTAATACGGAAAGGCAGGTTTGCTTTGAACGGAGTAAAAATTAACGGGTCGCAAAAAAAGCTGTATGAAGAACTGGGTTACTGGAAAAGCACGACACTTCTTGACCGCTTCAATGACTCTGTTTCAAAATATGGCGACAGGGAATTCGTTTCGGATGACCACGGAATACGCTATACCTATGCCCAGCTCGACGAAAGAGCCGACGCTTTAGCGGCTTATCTCGAAAATTGCGGCATCGGAGCAGAGGATGTGGTCAGCTTCCAGATACCGCCGCGATGCGAATTTGTGATTGCTCTCTTTGCCTGCCTGAAAATCGGCGCAATTCCCGCTCCGCTCGGTCTTTGTTTTGTTGACGATGAGCTGAAGGGGCTTCTCTCCATGCTCGGAAGCCGCCTGCATATCAGTACCGCGACCTATAAGACTACTGACCGCATTGAGATGCTGCGGGAGCTTAAAAATGAGCTTCCTCAGCTGCGCGGTCTTATCTTTGTTTGCGACTCCGGAGTCGAAAAAAGTACTATACCTAAGGATTCGGGCGACTTCGCAGAAATCATGGGCTTAGGCGGCGCACCGGAAAAAAAATCGCCGGCGAAAGCCGACGATATCGCGCTTATACTATGCACCTCGGGTACAACCAAAGGCTGCAAGGCAGTAATGTATACGCACAACAACATCATCTACAGCGAAGAGGTCTTTAACGAAACGCTTGGTCTGACTTATAAAGATAGTATCTTCATGCCGGCACCCCTGAGCCATGCGACGGGACTTCATCATGGGATAATCTCCCCCATGCTTCGCGGTGGCAGAGTTGTGCTCGAAGAAAAATTCAGCTGCACGGAGGCCGTGAAAATAATGAATCGTGAAAAATGCACCTATTCAATGGGCGCTACTCCGTTCATCTACGACCTTTTAAAGCAGCTTGAAGAATCGGGAGATTCCCTGCCCTGCCTGCGCTTTTATATATGCGGAGGCGCGCCTGTTCCGAGGGAACTGGTTCAGCGCGCGTGGAACGAGTTCAGGCTGCCCGTCTGCGAATGCTATGGCTCGACCGAGAGCGTACCACATATCTGTGTCCGTCCCGAAGAATGCCTTGAAAACGAGGGCAAATGGTCCGGCAGAACTATGGGCGCAATCGAGGTTCGGGTCGTGGATAAGGACAGGCGGCCCGTTCCTCCCGGCGTCATCGGAGAAGAAGCCTCACGGGGGCCAAATGTCTTCGTGGGCTATCTTAACGCCCCAAATCTGACTGATGCTGCTCTCGACGGCAACGGCTGGTTTTACTCGGGAGATCTCTGCGTTTCCGATGAAAAAGGCAATATAAAAATCGTTGGCAGAGAGAAAGACATCATTGTCCGCGGCGGCGAAAATCTGAACTCAAATGACATAAACGAAAATCTGGAAGGCTGCCCCGGTGTAGAAGACCATGCAATCATAGGTATGCCGGACGAGCGTCTCGGCGAGCGAATCTGCGCCTTTGTAGTGCTCTCCGACGGAGCCGAAACTCTGACAAAAGAGGACCTTATTGTTTGGCTCCAGAGCAAAAAAGTCCATAAACGCCATTGGCCGGAGCGCGTCGAAATTATCGATCAAATTCCGCGCACCGAGAGCGGAAAGGTAAAGAAAAACCTGCTGGCGGGAGAACTCGAAAAGCGCATGAAAAAGGAGGCCGGCATTAAATGAGCGAAGCAAAGCGTGTCGGCCCATGTCGTTATCTTGCTGCCTCAAAGCCGCGTATAGACAGAGCTCCAATATCGTTTTTCCTCTGTCATACCTGTAAAACCGTGCTGAAAGGCACCTTGCCCGAGGGCAAAAGCTGCGAAACATTCTGCTGCGGGAAAAAGGCGGAGCGGCTTATTCCGAAACCCGCGGAGGAACTGCCGGAAGGCATCAGTCTCACCTACGAAATAGTTGGAGGCTTGAATGAAAACTGCGTCCGTGTTTTCTGGTCGGGCATAAGCCCCCACTGGCTCTATCTCGAAACCTTCACCGGCGGACAGCACATTGATATAAAAAAGCGTCCTCCCGCAGTGTTCGCTCTTGCGGGTGAGGACGCCTACGCTTATTGCGATAAGGACCCTTGCGAAAAATGCAGCTTTCGCTGTAAAAACGGTTTCGTT
>JASDTK010000001.1:1966-3382 GCA_041891555.1 Oscillospiraceae bacterium | reverse complement strand
GTTCTGTACGCATGGTTCGAGGGTCTGGGGCTATATTCCCTGCCGCTCAATCAAATTGCCGCCACCCCAGGGAGTGAGGCGAATACGACCAGAACGCCGCCACATAATCAATAAAGCTCTCAACCGCATGGCACTTATATGCCTTTTGATTGAACGCCATATGCACGACGCGGAAGTCATCCGGAACCTCGGGCAGAGGTATCGCTACAAGGTCATTAAACTGCCGCAGACTGGGAGTCTGCAATATTATGGCAACGCTGTTCGAAATCGAGGCGATTCCGCTCATGTCCAGCTCGTTTGAATATTGCTGGTCGGCCTTCAGACCGTTTTCCCCCAATAACTTTTCGACCTTTTGCCCTATAGGCTGCTCCGTATGGTATGAGAGTAGGTCGTAACCCTTTAGCTGGGCAAATTTCAGATTTGTCTCCTTGGCCAGCGGATGATCCTTATTGACGACAACCACCAGCGGTTGCTGCAGCACCGGAACGAAAAACAAATCCGGCGCATCATCTATCGGAGAGCAGAAACCGATGTCCCAGGTTCCCTTTTGTATCGCGCTCACTATCGCGTTTGTTTGCTCCTGATGGATACTGAACTTAACATTATTGCCCTTTTCCGAAATAAATGAACGGATGACCATCGGAAGGTAATCCCCCTGTATCGTGGAAATACTGCCGATATCGACAGTTCCGCTCAGGGCTCCGGCATGCTCTTTCGCCACTTCGATGCCTCTTTCCAGATATTGCAGGGAGTTACAGACATACTGGTAAAATTCCTTGCCGTATTTGGTAAGATAAACATTCCTGCCGCGTTTTTCAAACAGGGATATCCCAAGCTCGGCTTCGAGTGCGGCTATGGCTCCCGACAGGCTCGGCTGGGTTATATAAAGCTCCTGTGCCGCCTGTGTGTAGTGCTGAAGCTCGGCAAGCTTGCGGAAATAATAGAGCTGCGAAAGATTCAAGCCTTCACCCCCGAAAACTGTTAATTATTATCCGAACAAGTAATATTACCACAAATTTTCTGATTTAAGTATAGATTGGCTTTGTCCGAAATGTCAAGCCCCTTTACTCCTCTTCCCCGAAATATAGCCTGATTAAAACAGACTTATAGGCTGTTCCTATGAATTCAGCTGAGCTTGTCATAAAAATAGCAATTGGACAGTTCATCCCGCTGAGGCTACACTGATAATCGGAAATGATAGGAAAGCTGGCTGCCTGCTTTGTAATTTTCAGCAATACAGCCAACATTCAAATAATTCAATTGTATGAATAATTTTATAAGAAATACAAGGAGTGCTAACCATGAAAATGACCAAACAGGAATTTAATGACTATTTACTGAAAATCCGCGCGTTGGCCGAGGGCCCCTTCGACGAGATGCAGAAGGAAATCGAAATAACCAACACCTTCCCCAATG
>JASDTK010000001.1:0-1956 GCA_041891555.1 Oscillospiraceae bacterium | reverse complement strand
AAGGAATTCTACAAACTCGCAATCGAGAACGATCTCTACCGCTTTGCTCTGCCCGAAAAATACGGCGGCTTCGGTCTCTCTGAAAAGCAGATACTCATGGTTCAGGAAGAATTCAGCCGCGGCCCCGGCGGAATGCGTATGCACCTGCATCACGCGGCGGACCTTGACTGGCGCATACTCGACGATTTCGGCTCCGAGGAGTTGAAGGCTCAGTATATGGACAAGTTCCAGGACAAGACCCTCTATTCAAACTTCGCGCTCACCGAAGCCTCCGGCGGCACGGGAGCCGATATCCATACGACCGCTGTCAAGGATGGCGACTATTACGTCATTAACGGTGAGAAAACCCTTATCTCCCACACCGACTGCTCAGACTTTACTTATCTTATAGTTTCAACGGACCCCAACTCCGATAAGGACAGCCGCCTTTCCGCCTTCTTTGTGGACGTTCATACCCCCGGCTATGAAATCGTACCGATGCCTCACATGATGGGCTGCCGCGGAGCGGGTCACGCCGGACTCAGATTCACCAACATGAGGGTTCACAAGAAATTCCTGCTCGGCAAGGAGGGCATGGGACTTGAAATCGCAATGCATTCTCTGGCGGTTTCCCGCGCTCACATCGCGGTTTCAAACCTCGGTATGGCTCAGCGCATGCTCGAAATGACAATACGCCGCGCAAAGGACCGCGTCACCTTCGGCAAGCCTCTTTCAAAGCGTCAGGCAATACAGCAGACGATTGCCGACATGGGCACTGAAATCAACGCTCTGCGTCTGATGATCTGGGACTTTGCCAAGGACTATGACGCGGGCAAGAAGATCGATATGAAGGCCTCCATGTGCAAGCTTCATTCGATCAACACCGTTCGTACCGTGTCCGACTCCATGCTTGAAATCTTCGGCGGAATCGGGTACTTTGAAGACTGCGAGTACGGCCCCGTTGAGCGCCTATACCGCGACTGCCGCGCGATGTGGCTTGAAGAGGGTCCGCGTACCGTCCAGCGTCTGACTGCTTACCGCGGACTTGAAGAATGCGGCGGCGTCATCGAATACCTCGACGACTGAGAGTTTTTCCGGCTATCGCTGTCCGGGCCTGAAGAGATAAAAAAAGGCCCGGAGGTAAATTATAACAGAGAATGGATGAATGACTATGAAACCCCTGGAAGGAATTAAGGTTGTCGACCTGACTACATTCCTTGCCGCGCCGACGACGGCTCGTGTACTTGGCGAGTGGGGTGCGGAAGTTATCAAAGTTGAAGCTCCCTCAGGAGACCCCGGACGCACTCAGGGCGCGGTTTTCGGAATGCCCTATGAGGACGACGAGAATCTCGGCTTCGACATGTCAAACATGAATAAGCGCTTCGTGACGCTCAACTTAAAAGACGCAAAGGGACTTGAGGTTTTGCACAGGCTCCTGTCCGACGCCGACGTTTTTATAACAAACATACGCACAAAGTCGCTTGTCAAGCTGGGGCTCGATTATGACGCTCTGAAGGAAAAATACCCGAAGCTCGTCTTTGCCCATTGTCTCGGTTACGGCGAAAACGGTCCCGAAAAGGACACGGCTGGCTTTGATGTAACCTGTTACATGGCTCGCGGCGGCGTTTTCGGCACTACAGTCAACAAGGGCGACGCACCGATGATACCGACAAACGGGTTCGGTGATTTTCAGGTTTCGATGTGCATGGCCTCCGGCATCTGTGCCGCGCTTTATAACCGTGACCGCACCGGTTGCGGCGATAAGATAAGCGTCAGTCTGCACCACGCGGCGGTCTTCATGCTTTCAACGGGCGTTGTTTCCGCGCAGTACGGTAACAAATATCCGAAAAGCCGCCGTGAGGTCATATGTCCGACGAACAATGTGTTCCGTACAAAGGACGAAAAATGGGTCGCCCTCTGCGCGCCGCAGTACGACAGGGACTACAACAAGATAATGACTCTTATCGGGCGTTCCGA